>QWHP01000155.1 GCA_021404985.1 Actinobacteria bacterium ATB1 | reverse complement strand
ACGCCGCTCACGATCGCCGCCGGAGTGTCGCAAGACCTTGGCGTCGCGTTTCGGCTTTCCTGGATGAAGAGCTTCATCGCCAAGGTTTGGAAAGAGCAATTGCTGTCGCAATTGTTCCTGATGTTTACCGCGATGATCCTCGTGATGCTTGGTATGCTACTCTGCTTTGTGGGCGTCTATCCCGCCGCCACGATCGTGTTGCTCGCGCAGGCACACTTCTATTTTCAGCTCTACCGCCTGTTCCTCGCCCGCGGCGGAGAGCCGCTAACGCCCAAAGCGGCATAGAGTGCTCTTCACGCTTTGCGTGAAGAATTCCTCACGCGGAGCCCGCCGCGGCGAGGTGTGCCAGGTGATGAGTACAATGCTTCGATGATCGAGCTACGGAAAGTCACGGTCCACAATCTCAAAGAGATCGATCTCGACCTGCCGCGAGAGCGCCTGATCGTCCTTTGCGGCAGGAGCGGCAGTGGCAAAAGCAGCCTCGCCCTCGACACCCTCTATGCCGAGGGGCAAAGGCGCTATATCGAAAGCTTCTCAACGCACGAGCGCCAGTTTCTCGAAAAGCTGGAGAAGCCGGCGGCCGAACGGATCGACGGTTTGCCGCCGGCGATCGCCATCACCGACCGCGGGGGGCGCCCCGCGCGAGGAACCGTTGGCGACGCCACCGAAACGCTCGACTACTTGCGTTTGCTCTACGCTCAGGTCGGCGAGGTCGTTTGCCACGGTTGCGGGCGTACGCTCTCTCGTGAGACGCCCGACTCGATCGCCGACCGGCTGCAATCGCTCGCAGACGGTGAACGGTATCAAATCGCGATGGTCGATGATGGGGGCGATGATCGGGGTGAGGATCTGTGCGACTGGGCCGAGCGCTGGCGTGCGCAAGGCTTCGCGCGCGGTGTCGTGGGCGAACGCAGCGTCGACTTGTCGCACCTGAAGGCGAACGATGGCGACAGTGACGGTCCGAGACTGGTGATCGTCGATCGATTGACGGCTGGATCGGCGGCGCCAGCCAGGATTCGCGAGTCGCTCGAAACGGCGTTCACACAAGGCGAAGGCCGCTGCGCGCTGCTGCTCGGCGCCGCGACGCGTTTTCCCATCGCCGGCGCCGAACAACGGATCGACGGCGAACCGTGGCGCTTTCTCGCTTTTTGTCAATCGCTGCACTGCGACGGATGCGATCGCGACCACGAACGGAGAGAGCAGAGCCGTGGCGATGAAGGCGATCTGAACGCCGAGCAGGCGGGCCGCGTCGGTCTCCTCCGCCGCCTCGACCGTCCCCGTGTTGAAGATCAACAGAGTGACGGCTACGTACGCGACGGCTCCGACTCCGACGCGGACCAACGGACCGAGCGGCCTCGCGCGAGTGGTGTCGTACCCGAGGTCGCCGCTGCCGGCTCGTCCCCTTCGTCCGGGGGCCTTGGCCATGGCGCAACCGTACTCGCGGCCAGGCCAACAGGTGGTCAGGGCTGCGGATCAGGTCTCGGCAACGACCTCGATCGTGAGCTTGAACTCCACCTCGGGGTGCGGACGCACGGTCACCTCGTGAAGACCGACCGACTTGATCGTGTCGGGGATGTGGATGCGTCGCTTGTCGAGCTCTTCGTTCGTCTGCTTCTCGGCAGCTCTCGCGACATCGGCGGCCGTGATCGAACCGAACAGTTTCCCGTCGATCCCGGCTTTTGCCTTGACACGCAGCCGAGCCGCCGAGAGCTTGCGCGCCAAGAGCTCGGCCGCCTCACGTTCACGTGTGTCCCGCTGCTGGCGCGCACGCTGCATGTCGCCTGCCTGGCGGACCGCCCCGGGGTTGGCAGCCATCGCGAGGCCCTTGGGTACGAGATAGTTGCGGGCGTAGCCGTCAGAGACGTTCACCACGTCACCCTTGTGGCCGAGAGGCCCGACATCCTCCCTGAGGATCACATCCATGCCGTCACGCTCCCCTCATCGGTTCGTGTACGGGAGCAGAGCCATCTCGCGGGCGTTCTTCACGGCCGACGCGATCTCGTGCTGCTTCTGGGTGGACAGTCCCGTGACCCGCCGGGCGCGGATCTTCCCGCGTTCGCTCATGAACTCGCGCAGGAGTGCAACGTCCTTGTAGTCGATGTACTCCATGTCCTCGATCCCGGGGACACGGGGCCGCTTGCGAGAACGACGCTCAGGTCTCTCGGTGCTCTTCCTGCGCCTCTTAACCTTGGCCATGTGGCGATGCTCCTTTCAATGATCCTGCGGGACCGCTAGAACGCGACGTCCCCGTTTCCGCCGCCCCAATCGTCGCCGACAGGTTCGGGCATGTCCGCCGGCGCACCGCCGCCGAACCCACCCTCGCCTTCCCGACGCGCCTTGCGTGTGACGTCGGCGGTCGCCCAGCGAAGGCTGGGGCCGATCTCGTCTGCGGTGATCTCGACGGTCGAACGGCGCTCTCCCTGCTGGTTCTCCCACGAACGCTGCTGAAGCCTGCCACTGATGACGACTCGGTCGCCCTTGTGGAGCGATGCAGAGACGTTCTCGGCGAGGTCGCGCCATGTCACGACGTTGAAGAAGCTGGCCTCTTCCTTCCACTCGCCCGTGCTGCGGTCTTGCCAGCGCCTGTTGTTGGCGATGCTGAACCGGCAGAGCGCCTGACCGGAGGGCGTGAAACGCAGCTCCGGTTCGTCTGTCAGGTTTCCTACCACTGTCACCTGGTTGTCGGATGCCATGTCCGGCTCCCCTCTACCGCCCTCGTCGGTTTCCCTGGTCGGACCGAAGGGTCCGATCAGCTCGAGCCGAGCTCGGCACGCTCGATGTCCGGGCGACGGACGGTCTTGTGCCGAAAGACCTCGTCCGCAATTGCCAACTGCCGGCCCAACTCGTCGACGGCCGCAGGCTCGGCGTCTGCGGTCACCACCACGTAGTAGCCGGACCTCTTGTGCCGGATCTCGAATGCGAGATCACGCTTGCCCCAGTGGTC
Organism: Actinobacteria bacterium ATB1; assembly: GCA_021404985.1. GTDB lineage: Bacteria > Actinomycetota > Acidimicrobiia > UBA2766 > UBA2766 > QWHP01. The sequence goes on along the minus strand of QWHP01000155.1, from coordinate 10,217 downwards.
GACGTCCCTCACGTTGGCCCCCAGCTTCTCCAAGACGTCAACGATCTTCCCCTTGGTGTAACTGCGGACTTCGTCCTCGTCCAGGTCCGGGTCGAGGATGACCATGGTTTCATAGACCCTCACGGGGCCATCACCTCCTTCGGACACGGCCTCTCACGGCAGAAGTGCCGAGGTCGGCCGAGGCCCCCGGGAACCAGCCAGGAGCAGGATCTGTCTTTTTGCGTCGGGCACCCCGCCGGAGACGCCGGAACCCTACCAGCAAGGAGCCGAACCCGGTTGCCCGGGAGCGGTCTCACGAAGAACGGTAACAGGTGGCTGCGACACAAACGGGCATGCCACGGATCCCGGCAGGAGAGTTCTCACATGCCCGCCACGAGAGTGGGCCCGGATATCACCAGCTCCCACCTCGGCGCCTGTCCTGGCGCTCCTTGGCGCTGTCGACTCTGACCTCGCGACCGTCGATGTTCTGGCCATTGATCTTCTCGATGGCCTGGTTCGCCTCGTCATCCGAGGCGAAGGTCACGAACCCGAATCCCCGCGAGCGGCCTGTCTCGCGGTCGGAGATGACCACGGCGTCCTCCACCGTGAACCCCTCCGCTTCGAACGCGCTACGCAATGACTCGTCGGTGGTCGAGAAATTCAGGTTTCCGACGAAGACTTTCGATCCCATGCAGACTGCTTCTCCTGTTACTGAACTTGGCTCGGTCTGTACACCCACTGATCCACTTCGTCTGTCGTAATCGGGGACAGGTGAGACGGAGAGCGGTCGCACGGAAGACCGAGGCTGTACAACACTATGCGAGTCGGGGCCGTCACGCCAGCCCGGACCTCCACCACGACCTCAATCCTGCTCGGGCTCCCGCCAGTGCGTCGATTCCACGTTCTCCACCCGCAGACCGTCGAACAGCACAGCAGTACCTGCCTCCGGTGTCCCGGACACGCCCGGGGGCAGCGTGAACGTGAGGACCATGGACCCCTCGACGGACCTGGAGAGGAGCTTCTTCTCGCTGACGCCGAGAGTGCAGGAGACCGTCACGTCCATCTCGACGAGGACGTCGAGAGAGACACCGGCGGTCTCACCGCCTTGGGGTAGCTGCAACTGGGCGGTGAGCACTGAGGAGTCCATGCTCGTCTCGACGGAGCCGGTCATCCGCCCTTCCACCGTTCCCGTCTCAGCTCCCTCCACGACATCCTCCGTGTACGTCGCTGACGTCGGGACCACGGCCTCGACCCCTCCGGCAACGTCGAGCGTGACCTCCGTCTCCCAGGACGTCTCGCCCGTCACACCACCGTCCGGCAGCGGTGGGCAGTTGAAGACCCGGCCGATGTCCAGGCTCGGCAGGCCCGCTGTCCGCCCTCCCCTTCCCGAAACGACCTTGCCGTCAGGGGTCGAGACGAACTCGGCGGTGCCTATGTCGGCAGCACCGATCTCGGAGCTCCCGAACGCTCCCGTCATCTCGCCGCTCGCCTCGGTGAACCGGACGGTCGTCTTCCGGTTGTCACCGTCGGCCGCGATGGTGACCTCGGCCACACCGCTCACGTTGCTCGACGTGGTCGTGGGTCCGGCGGCGGCGAGTGGCGCGCCTCCCTCTACTCCCTGCGGGGTCCCGGACAGGGCCTCGGCGAGCCGGCTGAGATCGTAGGTCGCCTCCATCTCGGAATCGACCTCGAAGGCGAAGGTCCCCGTGGCGAAGGTGTAGTCCGACAACGCGACGCCCTCGGAACCGGACCTGCATGCCGTCGCGAGGCTCCCGAGGAGACAGACCAGCATGGCAATCCGGGCAGCGCCGTTCACCGGCGACCCTCCGGGTCGGGAACAGAGCGACACGAGCGCCGAGGTTACCCTCTCTACGAGGAGGGGCTGCATGGCGTACCGGAACGCCGGACCTCTATCGGGCCTGTCTCGGGCTCGACGCCCCAGTCCGCCAGATCGCCCATCGGGAGCTCGACCGCGACGTCGTAGGGCACGCCGGGAGAGTAAGTCCGGCAGTCCCCGCCTTCCGGACATGGATCCATCGGGATGACATCGATGACCTGGCCCTCACTGTCCACGGGGACAAGGTCGAGGGGAATGAGAGTCTCGCTCATCCAAAAGCTGTGTTCGCTGGCTTCCTCGAAATCGAACACCATGCCTCCGTAGCCGCCGAGGTCGTCCCTGCGGGACAGGCCGATCCGGCGGAGGTCGGGAGTGTCGGCCACGAGCAGGCAGATCTCGTGGCTCCTCCCCCCTTGCACGAACTCGACCGACTCGGTACCGAAATCGCCCGTTCTCACCTCGGGATCAGGCCCTCCCGACAGCGTGTTCGCGGTGACATCCGGCCGGCCGTCTGAGTCACCCGAAGTACACGCTCCGAAGGACCCGGCCGCGACAAGCAGCAGCACCAGAGTGACGGCCACTCGGCGAGGGTGCCGGCGATCAGTCGGAGACAAGGGTCCCCAGGGCGCCGGCCACGTCCTCGGGCAGTGCGTAGGACTCCTCGCGCGACGGGAACGCTCCGGTTCGCACATCTTCCGCGAACGCCGTCATCGCCTGGACGGCCTGCGTGCCCAGATCCGCATACTGCCTCACGAACTTGGGTACGTGGCCGCTCGTGAGACCGAGGAGGTCGTGGATGACGAGGACTTGTCCGTCGCACGCTGCCCCCGCCCCGATACCGATCGTGGGTACGTCCACGTCCTGGGTGATGATGCCCGCCAGCTCGGCGGGGACACCCTCGAGCACGATCGCGAACACGCCGGCTTCGGCAAGTGCCGCGGCGTCGCCGAGCAGGGCCTCGGCCTGCTCGAGCACCTTGCCCTGCACCTTGAAGCCGCCCATGGCGTTGACGCTCTGGGGGGTGAGTCCGATGTGGCCCATCACCGGGATCTCCGCATCGAGCAGGGCCCCGATCATCCGCAGGCGCTTGCGGCCGCCTTCGATCTTCACGCACTCGGCTCCACCCTCCTGGATCAGGCGTCCCGCGTTGCGCACGGTCTCTTCACGCGAGACGTGATAGCTGAGGAAGGGCATGTCTCCAACGACGAGGGCCTTCGGGTTCTGGCTCGTGACTGCCTTGGTGTGGTGCACCATCTCGTCCAGCGTGACCTTCAGCGTGTCCTCTCGACCGAGAACGACCATGCCCAGGGAGTCCCCCACGAGAATCATGTCGGCGCCCCCGAGATCGGCGATTCGCGCTGTTGCCGCGTCGTAGGCGGTCGTCATCACGAGCGGTGTGCCGGAGCCCTTCGCAGCCTTCACGGCGGGAACGCTCACCTTCTTGCGATCGTCTCGCGAGGAGGTGGGGGTCGGATCGGGGTACGTGCTCATCTCTGTTGCCTCCTTGCGTCCAGCGCCCTCACGGGCTGCCGGCGCGTCTACGGCCTTTGGAGCCACTCGACAGTCTACGTCGCAGGTCGCCCAGATCCTCTTTCGCGCGCTGGATCAGACGGCCTGTCAGGGTCTACCCGCTACTCCGACTCCGTCGCCGGGCCCGTCGAGCGCAACTGTCTCTCGGTCTCGGAGACCTCCGTCTCGAGCTGCAGCGCCCCATGCGAGCGCAAGAGGTGGTTCCAGGAACAGTCCGTGCACACCTCGACCGTGTAGCACGTCACGCCGGGGATCGTGACGTAGTCCCCGATCTCACCGGGAGGCACCATGCGACCATTGCGCTTCGCCAGTCGATCTCCGAACGCAAATGTCACGGTCACGTTGGCGTCCGAGTGGCAAACGGGACACTCAGACTCGGCAGGCTCCCCCTGATAACGAGCGACGCGCATCAACTCGGGGTGGCAGTCGCAGACCTCCGCGCGGGACACCCGGCCCGAGGCCAAGCCCGCAAGGACAGATCTCCTTGCCATCTTGTACTTGCATGACCATCACATGATACGGATACCCGGGGAGCCGGTTCACAGACGCGTGGCCGCCCGGGACCGGGAGGGAGAAAGTTGGCGTCAGGTCACGGCCTGTGGAAGGAGCTGTAACTGCCCGCCGAGGCGTACTTCACCACGTCACCGGTCTGCGGCGCAGAGATCACCGTGCCACCCCCCACGTAGAGGGCGACGTGTCCCGGTCGCCAGGCGATGTCGCCGGGGGCGGGGCTCGAGACCCGGGGGAGCCCGGCCTGCGCCGAGGACGTGCGCGGTATCGACTTCCCGCCATGGCGCCAAGCGGCACTGGTCAAACCCGAGCAATCGTAGGCGTCGGGACCTGACGCCCCCCAGCGATACGGTTTGCCGAGTTGGGCTCGAGCGAAGGCGACGGCTGAAGAGGCACCCTGCGAAGGAGGCCCGGCGTCGCCACCTCCGCCAGAACTCACGCCGCGGGAAGCTCGGGATCCCCCCGATGCCGGCCTGGAGGCTCCGCCACCGCTCGACTGGTTACGGGATGCCTGCTCGGCCGCGGCGCGGGCCCGCGCCTCTGCCGCGGCCCTCTCCGCGTCGAGCTTCGCCTTGAACTGGGCGGTGATCCGCTCCTGCTCCGCGACGCTCGCCTCGATCTGACGTTGCTTCGCCTTGAGGTCTCCGACCACGCGCTCCTGTTTGGCCTTCGCGTCCGCGAGACCGGCCTTCTCCGCGTCGGCGTCGGCCTTGGCCGCCGCGTACTTGTCCAGGGCTTGCTTCGTGTCGGCCTGGACCTCGCCGAGATACTTCTGCGCTGTCGGGTACTGCTCGAGGTCACGGATCTCGACGATTCCGGCGATGCTCGCCGCCGCGTGCGACGACCCGTACTTGTACACCTCGACGGCCTGGGAGCTGAGGGCCTGACGCTGCTCCTCGACCTGGCCCTCCAACTGTCTCACCCGCACCTCGGCGGCTTCGACAGCCTTGTTGAGCTCGGACAGCTTCTCGGCTCCGGCGTTGTAGGCGTCCACAAGCTGCTCGGACTGGTGACCGAGCGACGCAAGGCGCGCCTTGGCCGCCTCGTAGTCCGATTGCGTATCCGCCCGGGCCGGGCCGGCAATCACCAGGACCGCTCCGAGGAGCCCCACTGCTGTCACGTAGGCTGCCGCTGCCTTGAACTGCCTCACCAGGCCGTCGGTGCTGCGTTGCCTGCGTCCCATGCGTTTCCTTCGGTCGCGTGCATTGCCCGGCCGCCCGAACCGCCTCCGGCCGGTGCCGGGGGCGACGGTTCCTCCGCCGACCCGATTCGGACCAGGCTCTGCCTCGTCTCAGGGCATTCTTGGGCCTTGTCCGGTTTGGGGGGAGTTACGACCATGACCGTGATCCCGTGTCTGGGAACCTCGATCAAGTTGCGCAAGTTAGCAGCACCCTAGTCCCGTGCCAAGCTCCTCGACCGCCAACCTCTTTCGTCCCATGTCGGGGGCGGGTTCGGCCCGAACCTCACGGCGCACCTGCCCGGGGCCCCTCCCGGGACTCCCACCAGGCGTCGAGACGCCCGTAGGCCTCCGCTTCGGGGACCTCACCCTCCTCGAGCCTGACTTCCATGAGGAACCTCAAGGCCTCGCCCACCTCGGGACCAGGTGCCAGCCCCAAGTGAGCCATGATCTGGTTCCCGTCGAGGGCCGGACGGACCGCGGCGAGCTCCTCCTTCTCGCGCAGCTCTGCGATCCGCGCTTCGAGGTCGTCCATCCTGAGCGAAAGCTCCTGCGCCCGCTTCTTGCTGCGAGTCGTGCAGTCGCAGCGGATCAGCTCGTTGAGGTCCCCGAGCTGCGGGCCGGCGTCGCGCACGTAGCGTCGCACAGCGGAGTCGCTCCAGCCCATCTTGTACGTGTGCACCCGCAGGTGCATCCAGACGAGGTGTGCCACCGCCTCGACCGTCTCTTTCGGGTACTTGAGAGCTCGCAGGCGGCGCCGCACCATCTTCGCCCCGACCACGTCGTGATGGTGGAAGGAGACGCCACCGGGACCGATGGACCGAGTGGCCGGCTTGGCGATGTCGTGGAGTAGCGCCGCCAGACGAAGCTCCAGGCGGGGTGAGGTCTTGCCCGTGACGGCGAGGGAATGGGTCAGGACGTCCTTGTGCCGGTGTACGGGATCCTGCTCGACACGCATGGCAGGAACCTCTGGCAGGAAGACGTCGAAGAGGCCACTGTCCACGAGAAGCCAGAGGGCAGGGGCGACGTCGTCGAGCACCATCACCTTGGACAACTCGTCCCGCACCCTCTCGACGGACACGATCTCGAGTCTGTGGGCGAGCCCTGCCATCGCCGATCTGACTTCGGGCGTGGGCTCGAGGCCAAAACGTCCGACGAATCGGGCTGCCCTCAGCATTCGCAGCGGGTCCTCCCGAAAGGACTCCTCCGGGGAGGCGGGGGTGTCGAGCCTGCCCCGTGCGAGGTCCTTCACGCCCCCGAAGGGGTCGATCAAGGTGCCCTCGGGCAGCGAGATCGCCATGGCGTTGAACGTGAAGTCGCGCCGCTCGAGGTCTTCGAGGATCGAGTTCCCAAACCGGACCTGCGGCTTCCTCGACTCGGGTGCGTACACCTCGCTGCGAAAGGTCGTTACCTCGACTTTGTGTTCTCCGACGAGAGCGCCGATCGTCCCGAACCTCTCGCCGACGGTCCACACCGCGTCCGAGACGCCCGAGAGAAGAGCTTTGACCTCTGCGGGCCTCGCGTCGGTCGCGAGGTCCAGATCGTCGGCCGCCTCGTCGAGAAGGAGGTCCCGCACGGTCCCCCCCACCATCCAGAGCTCGTGTCCGGCGTCCGCGAAGAGCGCGCCGAGGCCGCGGACCTGTGGCTCTTCGAGGAGTCGGCTGATCGGGGCGGTGTGGGACATTGGCAGGGCGACGATTGGGGCCGGGGCATATTCATACCCCATGCTCCTCCCGGCAGGGTGGGAGAAACCTCTTGCCCGGGGAACGGACTCAGACCACGCCTACGCCCTCGACGACGAGCCCGCTCGTGGGCAGGAGGCCCGCCTGCTGCAGTTTGACCTTGAGATCGTGGGGGTTGGAGGAACCGGCGAGTGCATCCCTGATGGTCACCTGACCGGTGGAGTACAGCTGGAACATCGCGTCGTCGAAGGTCTGCATCCCGTAGTACGAGCCCTCCTTGATCATCTCGTGGATCTCGTGCGTCTTCTCCGGATCCACGATGCAGTCGAAGATCCGCCCCGTCATCACGAGGACCTCGACCGCAGGCACACGCCCGGATCCGTCTGCGCGGGGTATGAGGCGCTGACTCATGATCCCCCTGAGTGATCCGGCGAGGGACAGGCGGATCTGCTTCTGCTGATGCGAGGGGAAGAAGTCGATGACGCGGTTGACGGTCTCGGTGGCGTCTGTCGTGTGGAGGGTGGCCAGAACGAGGTGCCCTGTCTCCGCAGCCGCCATGGCAGCCCAGACGGTCTCGGGATCCCGCATCTCGCCGACGAGGATGACGTCGGGGTCCTGGCGGAGGACGCGCTTCATCGCCTGATGGAAGTCGGCGGTGTCGACTCCCACCTCACGTTGGTTGATGATCGCCATCTTGTCCGTGTGAAGAACCTCGATCGGGTCCTCGATCGTCACGACGTGGCAGCGCCGCGTGTTGTTGATGTGATCGATCATCGCGGCGAGCGATGTGGTCTTGCCCGATCCGGTCGGTCCGGTGACGAGGATCAGACCGCGCGGCTCGTTGGCGAGGTGCTCAACCACGGGCGGGAGGCCGAGCTGCTCGAACCCTGGGATTCCTGCCTGGACTCGCCTTGCGACGAGTCCGACGCTGCCGCGTTGACGGAAGCAGTTCACCCTGAAGCGACCCAGTCCGGAGAGGGAGTACGCGAAGTCGGCCTCGTTGTTCCTGGCGAACTCCTCTGCACGGTCGCGAGGCATGATCTCGAACGCGAGCCGCTCGAGGTCGGCCGGGGAGATCAAGTCGTTCGTCAGCGGGCTCAGCTCGCCGTCGACCCTTATGTGAGGTGGGCTGCCCGCCTTGAGGTGCAGGTCGGAGGCCTGCTGCTCCACGACGATGCGCAGGTATTCGTCGATCGCCGACACTGATGTCTCCCGTGTGCGTCCGAGTCGTCCGGCAGCGACCACACGTCGCGCCACCTTCTCATTCGGCTGATCCACCAGGATCTTGAAGCCGGTGAGCGGCTCAATCACCCCAGAAATCCCGAACCCTCGCTGCCTGCGCGTCCACGACGTCCGCCGCGACGTCGTAGACGTCGTCGGCGGGCGGCTCGCCGTCGGCAGACGAGGACTCGCCGAGCAAGCCCAGCGCTGTCGCCTCGAACGAGCCGGCGAGGGCGTGCAGGTCGTAGCCCCCCTCGAGGAACGCGACCACGCCCTTTCCGGTGAGTTCGCGGCTCAGCTCTCCGAGGCGGAGCGCGAGCAGCCCGAACGATTGCGTACGAAGACCCATGTTGGTGATCGGATCGGCCCTGTGGGCATCGAACCCTGCCGAAAGAAGGATCCAGTCCGGTGCGAACCCCACGAGGGCCGGAACGATCGCCTCGTCGAAGGCCCTCAGGTAGGTCCGCTCCCCGGTCCCGGGAGGCAGCGCGAAGTTCAGCGTCGTGCCCGGAGCGTGGGGTGGTCCGGTCTCGCTGAGCCTGCCCGTGCCTGGATAGGCCGGGTACTCGTGCAGTGAGATGAACAGGGAACCCGGGTCGTCCCAGAGGATCTGCTGGGTTCCGTTCCCGTGATGGGCGTCCCAGTCGACCACGGCCACTCGGGTCGAGCGGTCTCGAAGGAACCGCGTGGCGATCGCGATGTTGTTGAGGAGACAGAAGCCCATCGCCCGGTCCCGCTCGGCATGGTGGCCGGGCGGTCTCGCCAACGAGAACGCAAAGGGCGCCCCTCCCTCCACAGCTCGGACTGCGTCCAATCCCGCCCCCGCCGCGAGCCTGGCGGCTTCGAGGGACCGCTTGGACATGCGCGTGTCGGGGTCGAGCGCACCCCCTCCGTCCTCGTCCACGCTCTCGAGCAGCCGAAGGTGGGAGCTCGAGTGCGCGGCAAGGATGCATTCGTCCGACGCGGGAGTCGCCTCTTTCAGCATGATGGCCTCGCTCAGCACGGTCGATCCCTCGATCCGGTCGAGCAGAGCAGTCAGACGCGCGGCCCGTTCCGGATGTCCCGGCCCGGGATCGTGCTGCAGGAACGTATCGTGGAAGACGGCAACCCCGGGTTCGAGCCCTGACATGGCACGATGATACGGCCGGTATCCACAGGTCCACCGTGACCGGTGCCTCGACACGCTGGTCCGCGAATAGATTGTCCCTGAGCCCACATGCCAGCCCACATGCACGTATGGAACGGCGAAAGAGCGACAGTCGGGCAGTGGCGCGACCTCGAGGGCTGTGGTGTGATCGCACCCCGACCGGGTGACACGTCCCCGAGCGTCGAGTTCGTCGACCACTGCTGCCGGCTGCTGGCCGACCGCGGCTTCAAGCAGGTGGTGACACCCGCCCTGCAGTCCACCGAGCTGATCCCGTTCCTCCAGGCCGGGTTCGTGAGCCGCGAGCAGCTCCACGTCCTGGTGCACGATCTTGGAGAGCTCCCCGAGACGCGGGAGCTTCGTGGTTTCTCTCTCCGGCGCGGTCGCCCCACGGACCTGGAGGCCGTGCTCGAGGTCGACGCCGCCGCCTTCGATGCGTTCTGGCGCTTCGACGAGGCCGCCTTCTCGGAGGCCTGCGCCGCCACTCCGCAGGCGCGTTTCCGAGTAGCCGTCACCGACGTGACGCTCCCGGCAGGCAACCTCCCCGCTGGTCACGTCCCGTCCGGCTCCATTGTCGGATACTGCGTGACCGGACGTTCGCGCCACCAGGGCTTCCTCCAGCGGCTCGCAGTCGCGCCGGCTGCGCAGGGCTTCGGGGTCGGGAGGACGCTCACGATCGACGCTCTCGCATGGCTCTCCCGCCGGCGTGCCCGCACATGCATCGTCAACACGCAGGAATCCAACATGAAGGCCGCCCGCCTATACCTGGACTGTGGATTCCAGATGGCGCCCTCCGGGCTGTACGTCCTGATGCGCCCCTTGGAAGAGGACGCGCTCAGGTGACGGAGCGCCCTGGCAGGCGTGGGGAGATGCATGTCCTTCTCGTGTTCGTCTTCCTCTTGGGCATCGCCGTCGGGGGAACCGGAACTCCGGCTGCTCGAGGCCAGGCGTCGAAGCCCCGAATTCGCATCACGGAGGTGACGCCGACCCTCGTTCCGGGGGACACGCTCCGCCTCTCCGTCACCGTCGACGACCCTCCGACCGGTGACCTACTCGTCTCGTTCCGGTTCGGACGGCGACTGGCCACTCGTTCGCAATTCCGTGAGTCGATCACGACGAAGATCGTGGCCAACCACG
>QWHP01000154.1 GCA_021404985.1 Actinobacteria bacterium ATB1 | reverse complement strand
ACGACTTCGAACTCGAATGGGGCGAGCGCTACCCGGCCATCGTCGAGCTCTGGCGACGCAACTGGGACCGCTTCGTGCCCTTCCTCGCCTTCGACCCGGGTTCAACGAGGTGCGCGTGCAGATCCTCCCGTTCGCCCATGCGTTCCGGGCGGGCAGCCGGATACGAGTTGTCGTGGGGCCGGTCGGCGGCGACCGCAGCGCCTGGGCCTACGACTCGGTCGATGCCACGGCACCGCCCACGAACACAATCGGCCTCGGCGGACCGCACCCGTCGTCGGTGTCGTTCACGGTCATCCCCGGTGTCGCGGCGCCGAATCCGCTGCCTGCCTGCAACCTCAGCGGCCAGCCGTGCCGTACGTACGTCCCGGCCTCCAACGGCGGGTAGCCCGGTCGCTACACGGGCCACGACGAGCGCCCCGCACTGGATGTGGTCCACAGTCCGCCGCCCAACTCGGGATGGTCGGGGATGACCGTCGTCTCGCAGGTGCGCTTATCGAAACGCGCTGTTGTAGATCCGCCTACGTCAGGGCATCTCGCCCGGGAGATACCACTTCACGAGATCCTTGGAGCGTACGACACCGACCATGCCATGGCCTCGCCCGTCGACCGTGGGGGTGTCCGTTCCGGCGTAGAAGAGGTAGAACCAGCCGTCGCGCTCCCTCCAGTCGGCGAGGTACGCCGAGTTCGCGTGCATGAGGGTGTTCCAGGATTCGGTGGGCACGTCGAGGAGCCGTTTCCCGGCCCAGCGGCGCCAGTCGGCCGGATCGTCCCCGGAGCCGTCCATCTCGTAGACGAACGGTTCATGGCTGCGCACGTAGCCGAAGTCGACGGGTCGGTCCGGGCGGCGGGCGGTGGCGATCATCCGCCACCTTCCGTCGATGCGGATGAACTGGTAGTTCTCGGCCCACTGCGTGATCGTGTCCCCGACGATTGGGATGGCGGCGTCGACAGCGCACCCCTCGCCGGCCTCGGCACGCACCGGCCAAGAGAAAGAGGGGCTCTCATCCGCAGCCGGCGCTTCGCTCACGGTCGTTCGGAACTGCTGGACCAGGCTCCCCGACTTGAAGCCGAGATGCCACGAGCCGGCGTCGTCGATTGCGAGGGCACCGTCGATGTGGCGGTCAGGTGGTAAGACGGGCATGATCTCCCGGTCCTCGGACCATGTGCGCAGGTCTCGGGAGGTCCTGTACACGAGACGCGTGTTCCGTCCGTCGAGCCCCGGATTCCGCTCGTCCTTCACCTGATGGGTCATGACCCACTCGTCGCCGGCGCGGGTGACGTCCGGCGAGCCGATGCTGTCACCCGTTCGAACCCAGGTCGCGAGATCGGAGCTCTCGTACACGCCTCCGGACGAAAAGAGGAAGAACGTCCCGTCCGCGAGGACGACTGCCTGGTCCTTGATCGGATGCGCAGTGTCGAAGAGGATCGGGTTCCGCAGGTTCTCCCAGTCGATCTCGAGGGACCCGTCTCCGGTGATCTGCTCGACGTGCTCCGCCGACGGGTCCCCGGTTCCCATGCACTCCGCGGTGAAGTCCCAGGCGCATGCCGGGAGCACGAGAGCCGCGCCGGCCGCGAGGACGCACGCACCCAGTGCCTTCCTTCTCGAGTTCATCTCCCCCCTCGATCTCCTGGCTCCTCTCGATCGTAGGGGGCTCGGTGCCCTCGGTCCCTCAGCGGGGACCCGCGCTTTCCACCCGTCTCACGCGCCTCCCTGCGTTTCCGCGCCCACACGGCGCACCCGGAGGCATGTGGTGTGGCCGAAGAGGCGCATCTCCCGGCGTTCCTTGGGGGTGAACTCGCGGTTGGCTTCCTCGACGGGGATGACCTCGGGCTCGGCAACCTCGAAGGTCTCGCCCTCGTGCACGATCGTGGCCGAACCCGCGGCCAGTACGTTGCGCACCCAGTCGGAGCGCTTCCCGTACGGCAACAAGACCACGAATCCGTCGGAGGTGGGGAGGGGCACCACGGGGGTTTCGTACCGCCGTCCGCTCTCCCTTCCCACGTGGCGGACGATGCCGGCGTAGGCGCCGGGGGTACCTGCGCTGCGCAACTGGCGGGGGTTGACCAGACGCCGGTTGGCTCGCCGCTGGAAGTCGATCACGAGCGGGAGCTTCGTGCGCATCCCGATCATCCAGACCGATCCGACGATGACCAGCACCACGACCACTGCCACGAAGACCCAGACGAACCACATTCCCGACTCCTCTCGAGGTGAGACCCGAACTCTGGCGACTCGCCACGCTTCCGTGGGTCGGGCCCGGTGCGCTCGAGACGAGTCTGTCACGGGTCGGACTCCTGTCTGAGGCCGAGGTGCAGTTCGGGTTGTCGCCCTGCGGCTGGGCGTTTGGGAGAGAGCATCCGGAGCGGACAGACTTGGCCCATGAGCACGCTGTTCGAGAGCGCAAAGCTCGGTCCCGTCACGCTGCGAAACCGTGTGATCAAGTCGGCGACGTTCGAGGGCCGCTCACCCGAAGGTGAAATCACCGACGACCTGATCGAGTTCCACCGCCTCGTTGCCGAGGGCGGTGCCGGTATGACGACCGTCGCCTACCTGTCGGTGGCACCCGAGGGCCGGACCGATTCCGGCTGTGTCCTCGTCCTGCCCGATGCCGTTCCCGGGTTGCGGCGGCTCACCGACGCGATACATGCGGAGGGGGCAGCAGCCGGGGCCCAGATCGGCCATGCCGGTCCCGTGGCGAACGCGGCTTCGAACAAGGCGTCCTCGATCGCAGCAGGCCGCTTCTTCAACCCGTTGGGGATGCGGCGCACGAGGGCCGCAACGGAGTACGACATCGCACGGATCACATCCGACTACGAGCGCACAGCGAAGCTCTGCGTCGAGGCCGGCTTCGACTCCATCGAGATCCACCTCGGCCACAACTACCTGCTCAGTTCCTTCCTCAGCCCCCAGTTCAACAAACGTAAGGACAAATGGGGAGGCTCCCTGGAGAACCGCGTCCGGTTCGCGAGACAAGTCGTCGCTGCCGTGCGCGCTTCCGTCGGGGACCGGGCCGCCGTCACGGCCAAGCTCAACATGGAGGACGGCTATCGAGGCGGTCTCCAGATCGACGAATCGCTCCAAGTCGCACGCTGGCTCGAGGAGGACGGAGATCTCGACGCCATCGAGTTGACGGCAGGAAGCTCCCTCGCCAACCCGATGTACCTCTTCAAGGGCGACGCCCCGGTCCAGGAGTTCGGAGATGCTCTCCCCTGGTACCTCCGTCCCGGTTACCGTCTCGTCGGCGACAGGTTCCTCCGCACATATCCGTACGAAGAGGCCTACTTTCTCGAGGACGCCAAGCGGTTCCGCAAGGAGCTCCACATGCCGCTCATCCTCCTCGGTGGGATCAGCCGTCTCGACACCGCCGAGCGGGGACTGGCCGAGGGCTTCGACTTCGTCGCCATGGGCCGCGCGCTCCTCCACGATCCCGGTCTCATCAACGCGTGGAAGAACGGGACTGCCGACGCGTCCGGCTGCACCCACTGCAATCGGTGCATGCCCACCATCTACACGGGCACGCGCTGCCCCCTCGTCGACCCGCGGCCCGGCGACCGTCCCATGGAGGCCGGCTCGGGCTGAGCCCCTGAGCCAGCCTGCCATTCGGACAGGGTCCGGATGTAATAATCGGCTCCCTCGATCCGTGTGCCTTCCCCCTCGGCCACGGCCGCAAGAGCACCTGTGACGAAATCCCGGAAGGCAGCCTTGATCACGACGGGATGGACCGACGCGAGGTGCATCTGGCGGATCGCCGCCCTTCCTGCTCCGGTGAGAGCGGGGGCGACGAGCGGCAGGACGCGCGCCGCGGCCGCGACGGCCGGGTACTCGAGGGCTATGCGCACGAGCTGGGAGGTGCCGGCGTCGTCCTGCGCGCTCGGGGGAAGGGTCGGCACGGGAGCCAGGACGGGGCGCGCCGACGGATTGGCGTAATGCCAGTCGATCAGGGCGTCCCCGGCTGCGACGATCTTGTCCATGGGTGTCCCCGCCATGGCGACGGCGGCGACCATCTCGGCCTCGATCTGGGCGAAGAGGTTCGACCGTACGTCCAGGAACAGGGCCTCCTTCGACGGCCAGTGCTTGAAGATCAACGCCTTCGTGACCCCCGCAGCGTCCGCGATGTCCTCGAGGCGGGCGCTGTCGTAGCCATCCGTGGCGAACACGTCGAGGGCCGCATCAAGCAGGAGCCGGCGCCGTTCGGTTGCCGAGATCCGGCCGGCAGTCATGACCGGGGGCCGGCGGGTCCTGGGCGGCCGCCGTCCCGCAGGTTCGACCGGACCCATGTTCGCCAGACCCCCGACGCAAAATCGCGTGACGACCGCCGTTGCCTGATCGAGGCCGAAGGCGGGCATCGTCGTCCACGCTCCGAGCAGGCCGCCGGCTGCGCCGGTCACGAGAGCTGCCGCCAAGGGCCGGAGGTCGGGGTCGAGCGTGGAGAGACCCTCGAGGACGTGAACCTCCAGGAAGTCTCCGAACGCGTCCACCTCGCCCTCGAAGGAGTCCGGGGGCTTGGGAACTCGGATGGGGGACAGGACTATCGCGCCCGCAGGGTAGGAGGCGAAGAACAAGGCGGCGGCCTCGAGGGTCACCGACAGGAGGTGCAAAGGATCAGTCGGGCCCGCCGCGGTCACAGCGTGCTCGACCCAGCCCCGGAACCTGTGCGAGAGGCTGGCCCACACCTCGTCGAAGAGGGCGTCCTTTCCCTCCCAGTAGTTGAACACGAGTCCCTTCGAGACCCCGGCGGCGGCGGCCACATCCTCGATCCGGGTCCCGTGCCAGCCGTGTCTTCCGAAGGACTCCTCTGCCGCCTCGAGAATCGCCGAGCGTCGCGTCCGTGTTCGCTTCTTTGGTTGCACGGAAGGAGCCTACCAGCAGGCTGGACGTCGGTGACAGCTTGTCGTCAGATGACCGGATAGATACTTACCCCAGCACAGGCCACGCAGCATCGCGCAAGACCAACGGAGAACGTCGCTTGACGCAGATCGGGAGACGTGCTTGGCTACTGACCACGAAGTTACTTAGGGATTGACCGGCGGGTAACCAACACAGGGTCTGTCCCATGACTCCCGGGAGGCAGCATGCGTCGCCGACTCTGGTCGTCCAGTTTCCGACTCGCACTGGCGAGCGTCGTCGGATTCGTCTGGGGTGTGGTCCTGTGGTGGAACCCCTCGCCCGCGGCTGCGGACTTCGTGTTCGGGTGCCCAGTGCCGGGAGGCTCCACGTCAGCGGGTTCCGAGTTCGACCTCGCGAACATGTCGGTGTCGGCCGACTGGTCCCTGAGCGACGGGTCGGCCGGCTCCGAGACCGCGGCGCTCGGGAGCGACGCCGTGTACCTCGATGTCAACGGCGACAGCGCAAACGACGCCCGGGTGACGGTGTACGGGTTCACGGGATGGGTCAACTACTCGTCGTGGGGCACGATCATCGACCAGCACTCGGCGTGGAGATCCGACGCGATCCTCGAGATGGCCAACAACACTCACGCCAACGAGCTCGTCAGCGAGCGTTTCGGGGTCGACTACTCGACCCTCTCGACGAAGCAGTTCGACTCCTGGCTCTACCAGGGCAACATGTTCGGACAGATCGCGGTCCACCTCAAGTTCAACCTGATCGACGATCCCGCGGCGTTCGATCCCGTCGACGGGATCGTGACGGCAAACGTGCAACTCCCGCGCGTCGGGGGAGGCACCGACAGCTACCGCATCGCCCTCGACACGACGGGCGCGACGGGAACCGCAACCGATTGGCCGGAGATCATCCACGCGGTCCTCTTCATCGACACCGAGTTCGCGAACCTCGCGACCCTCGGTGTCACGACGGCCCTACCGGACTCCGACGGGGACGGCGCCGACGAGGTCGTCCCCCACTCGAACCTCTCCGTGGATGCCGTCGTCGAGCAGGTCGAGGGCGATCCTCTCGGACTGGACCTGAAGGCAGGGCACACCGGTACATACTCGGCGAATGCCGGAACGATCACCTCGGTGGGACACCCGGGTGCATCGGCGATCGCGGCCAGGATCGAATGTGACGACGAGCACAACCCCTTCGACCACGTGGCTGCCGGGTACGACCCCGCGCCGCTCGGGACCGAAAGCCCGCAGACCCAGGACTTCGACATGTCCGTGTACGGAGAAGGTGATGCGGACGCAGACGGCGTGCTCGACCCGGAGGAGAGGACCCTCTTCGCCGACTTCACGGTGCCGAACCCCCCTTCGGGCATGGATGCGCGCATCGCCGCCTCCGACGCGGACCTCGACGGAGACGGCACCGACGACGGCTCGGATGTCGACGGAGACGGAACCGTGGACCTCCCGTGGAACACCGTGGAGTTCACGCGTGAAGCCGACACAGATCCGAGCGCGCCCGCGGGGCTCCGGGGCGTCCTGGCGTCCACCCCACCGGCTGCCTCTCCCGGCGCCGACGTGTACGCGGCTGTGGAGACCGACGACCTGCCGGCCCACGTGACCGTGGACGCGGCGGGAACCCCCGTCCTCGACGCCTCGAGCGGTGAGGCAACGACGACCCTCGACCTTGTCGACGCACGCACGTGTGACGGGGAGTGGGGAAGCGCCGAATGTGCAGGCACATCGGAGCCGTCGGCGCCCCTCCGATTCGACGTCGGGACCGAGCTCGTCGACGGCAACGGCGACGGGAATCCGGACCGGCCACTTCCTCGCCTACACCGACGATGCGGCCACGGCGGCCTGGTCTGCTGCCGGGTACGTGACGGGCTTCACTCACGCCAGCCTCGACGACCGTACGACCCTGAAGGCGTCCGTGGCAGCGGCATACACCGGGGCGTTCGGCTTGGAGGCACATCTCCAGGACGATGAGGCTGACGTCACCGGCATCTGGGGAGTGCTCCAGAAGTTCCCGCAGGACGTCACCGTGCAACTCGTCCAGTCGGACGACGACGGCGACGGCGTCGACGACCACCTCACGGCCGCATGGGACATCGCCACGCGCACAGTTGCGGCCCTCGCCGCCGACCTCACACCCTCGGACCCCGGCGGATCGCAGACGCACGTCGAGACCTGGTTCGGCACGGGTACCCAAGCGAGCACCGGCCTCGCGACGAGCACCGACATCGAGGTCGTCAGTACCGACAACCACGTCGGCGCCGAGGTCGGCTCGAACGCAAGCACGGTCGCGGACGCCGGAATCACGACTTCGACGGAGGTGGACCGGGCCGCCGGCCTGCGCAAGCGGATCCGCGCCCAGGCACGGATCCCCAACCACCTCGAGGTCGCAGCCGACATCGATCCCGCCACCAAGGCACTCGAGCATGTCGAGGCAGGGACCTGCCAGCAGATCCCGGTCCTGCCGTGCCCCGCGATGAACACAATCACCCTTGCGGCCGAGCGCGCGTCGGGGAGCGCCACGGACGCTCCCCTGCTCGTGCCCATGGACACCTCGTTCCCCGCCGCGGCTCCGGAGCTCATGGCAACAAGGGCACAGCACTACGATCCCAATCCACCGCACTTCCTCGCCTACACCGACGATGCGGCCACGGCGGCCTGGTCTGCTGCCGGGTACGTGACGGGCTTCACTCACGCCAGCCTCGACGACCGTACGACC
>QWHP01000153.1 GCA_021404985.1 Actinobacteria bacterium ATB1 | reverse complement strand
CCGGCACACTGCTCTACCTCGAGTATCGATGCATACTCCCCCAAGGTCCAGATACGGCCCTCTGGTACGAACGTCGTGGCGAGCTCGAAGCCGAGGAAGCGGGTCGCAACCTCGCCGAAGCTGCGGTACGCCGCCTGGAGGCGCCGCCCCCGAAGGGAACTCAGTCCCCAGGAGGGGAAGACGATCGGGGTCCCACCGGCCTCGACGACCTCGGCGAGCCCGGACCCATATCCGTCGGCGTCGAACTGTGAGTCCGGTTGGTCGTGGACGTGCACCCCTGACACGAACCTGTGAGCGGCCGCTTCGGGTTTGAAGAAGGGGCCTCGACGGGAGCCCGTTGCTCTGGCAACGAGGCGGAGCACCTCGGAACGCTCGTCGGCTCCGATGAGTTGCCCGTGTCCCGTATCCATGTTCACGGCCGGAACGAGACCGGCGTCAAGCGTGCGCTCGACGAGGTCTCCCAGTCCGGCCCAGTCGATCTCTTGTCCGGAGAAGGGCAACAGGACTGCACACATGCCCACGATCCGGCGTCGCGGCCTGATCAGGGTAAGCGGATCCGGCACTGCTCCCGACTTCGCCTGCGTCACGCCTTGCAGGCTACGGGCGGGCGGGTTCCCTCGGAAAGCAAACCCGTCCCGCGTCCCGACCGATACGGCTGTCGCATAGGCTCGACCTCACATTGGCTATCGAACCGGAAATCCAGCAGCGTCATCTCGAACGCCTCCGCGCCGAGCTCCTCGATGAGGACGTCCCACTCCCTCTCAACCGGGAGGGACAACTGGTGCTCGAGGAGATCCTCTATGCGCGCCGCCCACCGGTCCACGAGGGGCGCATACCGACGTACGGGTCGATCGTGCTCCCCGACGGGGACGTCGAGGCATGGAGCGAGGCTGCGACAGCGGTTCGGTTGCAGGCAGTGTCCGGCGTCGACCCTGACCTCACACGGCGGTTCGCCGACGGCCGGGCAGCGTTCACACTCCGCTGCCCTGAGGGGCTGACAGCCCTGGCGACGTTCGAGAGGTCTGTGGAGCACACTGCGAGCCTCGTCGAGCTTCAACGGAACGCCGGTGGCTACATCGTGCAGAGGCATCGGAGTGGCAGCGTGCGCGTGTTCACGACGGAGGCCGTCATCGAATGGAACACGGTCCGCTGGAACGAGACCCCGCACGGTTGGAACTACGTGGTGCCTGTGCGGGTCGCCGCTCCCGGGGCAGATCCCGACGTCCTGAGGTCGATCCTGGACTTCTGCGTCGACTACCTCAGCGCGGGGCGAGTCGGCGCAACGCTCGTCTGGTACCTGGAGGACCCCGGCGACCGGCCGGCCCGCATGGATCTCGCCCACGCTGCGGTGCCACCCGTGCTCCCCGTGGTCGACGGCAGGACGCACTCTGCGATGCGCAGCGCCCTCGCACAGGTGGACGGGGCGGCGGTCCTCGACCCTGCCGGGATAGTCCGCCTGCTGGGTACGAGGCTTGTTCCGACCGAGCTGGCGGAGAGCATCGTCGCGCCGCTGAGGGGCACGCGCCACACCTCCGCCAGGCGGTTCTCCTTCGACGAGCCACGCGCGGTGGTCTTCGTCGTGTCCGCCGACGGACCCGTGTCGGTCTTCTCCGACGGCGCCGAGGTCGCCGAGATGCACGCCGACCCATGCCCCCTCGCACACCCCACCCCCGACGGAACCGTGACGTTGATCGGACCGTCACAGACTCAACTGGCGTGCCCCTTCTGTGGCAAGTTGCTGGTCGGCCACGTGGCACCGGGGGCCACGCCTGCCGGGCCGTTCGCCTGCCCGGTCTGCGGGAGCAGCATCTCCCCTCCCCGGGACGGTTTCCAGCTCCGCGGAGTCATGAAGGCACTCGGAACCCACGCGTGAGAGCGGCCCGCCTCGTCGCCGTCTGAGCACCGCTGTCTGCCTCGTCCCCGCCTACGGCGACGGGAGTCCCCGGGCACGACTCGGCAGTCTCCCTTTGGGGGTGCCGTCTCCCTGACCCGACGAGACGGCCTCCGGTACCTCGTTGCCGGACGTACATCCGGCGAGATCCGCGAGGTGAGTTGAGTGTCGAGGGCGACGGCACGGATCTGTCGGCGACGGAGCCGCTCGCACGCCTGAAGGTCCGCACGGACGGCCAGCGCGGCCTGCTCGGGGTGGCATCCGACGGCGACTCCGTCTGGGCCGCATGGACGCCTCCTGACGGACGGATCGTGGTCGGACGCGTCCTGCCCTCTCCGGTGGAGATCGTCTGGGCCGGCCCGGAGGCGTCCGAGCGCGCGAACGGCGGCAATCTCTTCTTCCGTGACGGTGCCTTGTTCGTCGGCATCGGCGATCTCGAAGACCCGGCGGCAGCGGGGTCCCCGACCTCGCCGAACGGGAAGATCCTCCGGCTCGACCCCTCAGGTCGCCCGAATCAGGCACGGCCGTCGTGCCCGGAGGCTGGAACAACCCGTTCGCGTTCGAGTTCGACTCTCGGGGCCGCCTCGTCGTCGCCGACAACTCACCCGGGAGGACCCCGAGCGGCTCGTGGTCGAGGGCGAATGTCTGCGCGTCGCGACGGAGCTCCCTGCGGGCACGGCTCCGTCGGGTCTCGCCGTACGTGGCGACCGGATCCTCGTCTGCGGGTACGTGTCCCTCGATGTCACGGTCTGGCGCCTCACTCCAGATGAGGGCGCAACGCAAGGCGCACGTCTCGTCCAGGAGACCACCGTGCCCGGCACGTGCCGCCTCTCGTTCGCCTGGGCCTCGGACGACGTCGCCGTCGCCGGTACAGGGGACGAGATCGTCCTCCTCCGCGTGGGGAGCTGGAAGGCACTCGGCGCGGCGACCGGAGTCCTGCCGAGGTGAAACCAAAGGTCCTTTACTTGCGAAGGCAGGTGTGCCAGTGTCTAACCCCCACAGACGGTCGTCGCAGCCCGCAACGGAGCCTCCGTCTCGGAAACGGAGACGTGGATGGCGCTACCAGCGGAACAGATTGGAACCGAAGAGGGATTCGGCCCCCCGCCCGTCAGGCCCGCGGGCACACCCGAAACCGATGCAGATCTGGCCCTCGCACCGAACGAATACTCGCTGTGCGTCGGGATCGCCCTCGATCTCCACGACCTCTGGCTCGACGGCGAGCTAGCCGCCTTCACACTCTCGCTGGATCTCGTCGACGACCTCGCGCCTGCCATGCGTTTCGCCGTCCTCACCATCCTGCTCGACCTCATCGAGCGCCGCGCATTCCCAGAGATGCTGCGAGACTCCGCCACCGAGGCCTCCCTGCCCTGAAGCCAGGGGCCCGGCGGGACACGTCCGGGCATCAATATCCTGAACGGCATGGCAACAGCCTCTGAGACTCTCCTCGACATACCACCATCGGACGATCCGGGGGTGTTGCTCGAACGCTTCCTCACCTATGTCGAGGGGCTCGGCCTCGACCTCTACCCGGCACAGGAGGAGTCGGTTCTCGCGATCTTCGAGGGCCACAACGTGATCGTGAACACCCCCACGGGGTCGGGCAAGTCTCTGATCGCCCTCGCGCAGCACTTCGCGGCACTCGCCCGGGGAGAGCGGAGCTGGTACACGGCCCCGATCAAGGCGCTCGTGTCCGAGAAGTTCTTCGACCTCTGTCGCCGTCTCGGACCGGACCGGGTCGGGATGCTGACGGGTGACGCAGCGATCAACCCGGGTGCCCCGGTCGTCTGTGCCACGGAGGAAGTCCTCGCGAACGTCGCGCTGCGCAAAGGGTCGACCGCAGATGTCGACCATGTCTGCGCAGACGAGTTCCACTTCTACGCCGACCCTGACCGCGGCTGGGCATGGCAGGTCCCGCTGCTCGAGCTGCCGCAGGCGGCGTTCCTCCTGATGTCCGCCACCCTCGGCGACGTCTCCTTTTTCGAGTCCGAGCTCACGCGCCGCACGGGCAAGCCCACGACCGTCGTTCGTTCGGCCGACAGGCCCGTTCCCCTCGACTTCGAATACAGGGAGACGCCCATCCACGAGACGCTCGAGGAGCTGATCCGCACGGGCCGCGCCCCCGTCTACGTGGTCCACTTCACCCAGGCTGCCGCCACCGAACAGGCGCAAGCGCTCACGTCCGCGGCACTCGTCTCCAAGGAACGCAAGGGTGAGATCTCGGCGTCACTCCGGGGGGTTCGCTTCGACACACCCTTCGGCGCGGACCTGAAACGCTTCCTCGGCCACGGGATCGGCGTCCACCACGCCGGGATGCTCCCCAAGTACCGGCTGCTGGTCGAGCGCCTTGCGCAGGACGGGATGCTTGCTGTCATCTGCGGCACTGACACACTCGGAGTCGGCGTGAATGTCCCCATCCGCTCCGTGCTCTTCACGCAGCTCTGCAAGTTCGACGGCAGCGGCACACGCCTCCTGTCGGTGCGGGAGTTCAAGCAGATCGCAGGCCGCGCAGGCCGGAAGGGTTTCGACGACGAGGGAAGCGTGTGGGTGCAGGCACCCGCCCACGTCATCGAGAACAGGAAAGCACTCCACAAAGCCGGTGACGATCCGCGGAAGCGGCGCAAGGTGGTACGACGCAAGGCTCCCGAGCGCGGGTTCGTGCCGTGGGACAAGGGGACGCTCGATCGCCTGGCGAGCGGGACGCCCGAGACTCTCGGCTCCAGCTTCCATGTCTCGCATGCGATGCTGCTCGAGCTGCTGGACCGGCCGGGGGACGGCTGTGCTGCCGTGAAGTCGCTCCTGGTCGACAATCACGAGCCGAGGGTGAGGCAGCGAGCACACATACGACGCGCGATCCAGATCTACCGGTCCCTGCTCGCCGCAAGCGTCATCGAACGCCTCGACTCTCCCGACAGCGAGGGCAGGTACGTGCGTGTCAACATCGACCTCCAGGACGACTTCGCACTGAACCTGCCTCTGTCCCCGTTCGTCCTCGACGTGCTCGGCAAGATCGACCCCGAGCGCCCCGAGTCCGCCCTTGACGTTCTCAGCGTCGTCGAGTCCGTCCAGGAGAATCCGCGCCCCGTGCTGCTCGCCCAGCTCGACGCCGCCAAGGCCGCCGAGATCGCACGGCTCAAGGCCGAAGGCGTCCCCTATGAGGAGCGCATGGCTGCCCTCGAGACGGTGGAGTGGCCCAAACCCCTACGGGACCTGCTCTACGAGGAGTTCGACGGGTTCCGGGCGAGCCACCCCTGGGTCGGGTCCGAGAACGTACGGCCCAAGTCCGTCGCCCGTGAGATGTTCGAACGTGGGCTCGGGTTCACCGGATACGTCAAGGCTTACGGTCTGAAGCGTCACGAGGGAACGCTCCTTCGATACCTGACCGACACGTACAAGGCTCTGGTCCAGAACGTCCCCGAGGACGTGAAGTCCGACGATCTCTACGATGTCACCGAATGGCTCGGAGCCGTTGTCCGCCAGGTCGACTCGAGCCTGATCGACGAATGGGAGCGCCTGGGCGCTGCAGCCGAGGAGGGACGCTCGACAGGTGCGACGGAACCAGCCGCCGTCTCGGACGCTCCATTCGACGTGACCGCGAACCGGCGAGCGTTCAGGACGATGATCCGCAACGAGCTCTTCCGATGGGTCCTCGCCCTTGCCCGGAAGGACTACGGCGTGTTCGACGAGCTTCCCCCTTCGGCTGAAGGCCTTACAGTCCCCGACTTGGAGGCCGCGATCGCTCCCTACTGGACGGAGCACGACGAGATCAGGACCGACGCGGATGCCAGGTCCGCCACCTGGGTGGAGATCGAGGAGTCCGGGGAGGCCTGGCGTGCCACCCAGATCCTCCTGGATCCGGAGGGTTACGCCGAATGGCGTATCCAGGCTCGCGTTGACCTGGCGCGGTCCCGCGAGGACGGCTGCGCAGTCGTCGTGCCGGAGGGAATCGTGCGTCTCTGAACGTTCGGCCCATTCCGGGTCCGGCTTCTCCGGGGTCGGGACGCTGCCGCCGACGCGCAAGGGGCGGGCAGCAGGGACGGCGAAGTCGGACCCAGGGACCGAGGAAGTTGAGGGGCAGGTGGAAGGCTGGGATGGCTACCACGGGACGGAACATCGGACGCAGGTCGGGGGGGATGCTCCTCGCGGGTGCACTGCTCCTCGTGTGCCTGGCGGCGCCTGCCGGATCGTCCGACGGGCCGCTCGTCGTCGAAGGTGACGGCATCCGGGCGGAGATCTCTCAGGGCCCACTGCGCCTGCGAATACTCGACGACGACGGCGCGGTCCTCCTCGATGAGAAGGGCACGGGGAACCCGCGTTTCGCCGGCCTCTCTTGGAGCCGCGGGCTCTTCCTTTCCACGATGCTCTCGCTGTTCGAGGTTCCCCTCTACCTCGACCTCGACTTCGCGTCCTATCGCCCGACATCGGTCGAGTCGGCCACAGTTGTTCCGGGCGGGCTGCGCCTCGTCGCCGCTTCGAACGACCCCGACGGCCGGAAGGCGATCGTCACCGTGACAAGCCCGGGACCGAGGCGGCTGCGCGTGAGCTTTGCGCTCGACGCGGGCGATCCCCTCGACCACAGGCTTCGAGCAGCGTTCGACGCGCGACCGGACGAGCACTTCGTCGCCGCGAACAAGCTCGGTCCCCGGATAGACCAGCGCGGCCGCTCGTACCTGGTCGGGGCGGACCGCTACTATCAGGGACCCGAGCTGCCTTACGTTCCACTCCCCGACTACCACGCCGTCCCGTTCTTCATCTCGAACAAGGGCTACGCGGTCTCGGTGAGATCCGACGGCATCGGCACCCGCTTCGACCTGGCGTCAGGGGGGTCCGACGCCGTGTCGTTCTCGGTGAGGTCGGGCGCGGCCCCCCTCGTGTTCGACGTCTATGCCGGGGATCCGGCCACGGTCGTGGGCGACTACACCGAGGACGTCGGCAGGCCCCAGGTCCTGCCGGAATGGGCGTACGGCGTTTGGAAGAGCCGC
>QWHP01000152.1 GCA_021404985.1 Actinobacteria bacterium ATB1 | reverse complement strand
CCTTGCCGATCACAAAAAAGTAAACGGATAACCCGAAGCATGTTCTCCACCGATCCAGTAGTTCGCGTTAAAGAAGCCAGCATTTTTCAGGATCACAATACGGTTCTGGGCAACATCAGCTTTGATATTGAAAAAGGTGAGTTTGTTTTTTTGGTAGGAAGAACCGGTTCGGGTAAATCATCGCTGCTTAAAACGATGTATGCCGACCTGCCCCTGCGCCGCCTGGATGAGGTGCAGGGCGAGATCGCAGGATGCCGCCTCGTGTTCTCCTGTCTGCCTCACGGAGAGGCGATGTCGGTCCTACCCGACCTCGAGAACGACGTCGTCATCGACCTCTCGGGTGACTTCCGTCTCGACGATGCAGCGACGTACGAACGCTGGTATGGGACGGAGCACTCGGCCGTCGACGCGATCGAGGACTGGACCTACGGCTTGCCCGAGCTCTTCCGCGACGACATCGCCGAGTCCGATCGCATTGCCAACCCCGGCTGTTATCCGACGGCCGCGGCACTCGCGGTTGTCCCCCTCGTGTCGTCGGATGCCGTGGAAGGGGTGGTCGTGGTGGATGCGGTGTCGGGGACGTCGGGTGCGGGTCGAGTCCCCAAACCGAACCTGCACTTCGCACACGTCGCCGAGAACTTCTCCGCCTACAGGATCGCGCACCATCAGCACACCCCCGAGATCGAGTACGCAGTGAACCTCGCCACCGAACGTGAGGTCCAGGTCAGTTTCACCGCGCATCTGGCACCGATGGTCCGAGGTATCCACGCGACCGTGTCGGCCAAGTTGCGCGACGGTGTCGCGGCGCAAGAGGTCCATGCCGTTATCGAGGACGCCTACGCAGCGGAGGACTTCGTCACGGTGGTCCCGAGTCCCCCGTCCACCAAGCAGGTATGCGGATCGAACATGGCCGCCCTACACGTTGTCGTCGACGAGCGTGTCGGACGTGTGATCGTCGTGAGCGTGATCGACAACCTCGTGAAGGGAGCGGCGGGTCAGGCGGTGCAGAACGCCAACATCGCCCTGGGTCTCGACGAGACTCTCGGGCTTCCCACGGAGGGCCTGTACCCGTGAACGCAGGAGCCCGCGTCGGTGTCTGCGTGCCTATGGGATGGACCGCCTCAGGCGTGGCAGCGGGTATCAAGCCCGACGGCCGTCCCGACCTCTGCCTCGTAGCCACCGACCGACCGGCTGCCGCGGCCGGGGTCTTCACGCGAAACCTCGTGCGAGCGGCGCCCGTGGTGATTTCGTCTCGGCACCTCGACGCGGCGCGTGGTTTTCGCGGGGTCATCGTGAGCTCGGGCAACGCCAACGCCGCCACCGGCACCCAAGGTGTCGACACGGCGCAGGCGATGTGCTCGGCGGCTGCCGAGTGCCTCGACTGCACGGGAAACGAGATCCTCATCGCTCAGACGGGCCTGATCGGAATCCAACTCGACCGCGACGTGGCCGTCGCCGGAGTGCGATGGGCTGCCGAGTCCCTCGGGCCAGAGCGTGGGCAGGAGGCGGCACAGGCGATGCTGACAACCGACACGGTGCACAAGATCGCCGTTGAGACCTTCGACCAATCGGGAGTCCAGGTCACGGTGGGGGGAATGGCCAAGGGTGCTGCGATGCTCGCACCATCCATGGCGACGATGCTCGCCGTTGTCACGACCGACGCAGCAGTCGAGACCGCTGTGCTCAAGCGGGTGTTGCGATCGGCGATGCAGGAGTCGTTCCACTCTGTCCTGGTGGACGGCTGCACGTCCACCAACGACACCGTCTTCCTGCTCGCGAACGGGGCCGCTGAGACCGAGATGATCGACTCCGAGTCCCATCCCTCCTATCCGGGCCTTGCCCGCGCTGTCGAGGGCGTCTGTACCTCCCTTGCGCGTCAGATGGCTTGCGATGCCGAGGGTGCGACCAAGCTGCTCGAGGTCAGGGTGACAGGAGCCGCGAGTGACAGCGACGCCCGCCTCGCGGCGCGGTCGGTGGCCGGATCCGTGCTCGTCAAGTGCTCGATCGCCGGAGCAGACGCCTACTGGGGGCGGGTCCTGGCTGACACTGGGGCGTCGGGTGCGAACTTCGATCCACGCGATTGCACGATCCGATACGGGGGCATAGTCGTGAGTCGGGGCGGTATCGCTGCCGAGCACGACGTGGAGGCCGTCGCCGAGCACATGAGGGGTCGTGAGATCGTCATCGGTATCGACCTCGGCGCCGGGGCCGGAGCGGCGACGGTCTGGGGCAGCGACCTCACCCACGCGTACGTGGACGAGAACATGGGGACCTCATGAGCAATCTCGCCGCGACATCCCGTGTCCTCGAGGAGACCCAGGCGAAAGCGAAGACCCTGCTCGAGGCTCTCCCTTACATCCAGGAGTTCTCGGGCAAGCGAGTCGTGGTGAAGGTCGGTGGCGAGGTGGCGGACGACACGGAAACCGCCGCGGTGTTCACCCGCGACCTCGTCCTTCTCAAGCTCGTCGGGCTCGAGGTCGTACTCTGCCACGGAGGCGGGCCCCAGATCAGCAGGCTTATGGGGGAACTCGGCCACGAGCCCGAGTTCGTCGACGGCCTGCGCGTCACCGATGCCGAAACGATGCGCCTCACATCCATGGTCCTTCTGGGGGACGTGAACCGAACGCTGGTCGGGCACGTGAACGCGCACGGGCCTCACGCTGTCGGCCTCTCCGGTGTCGACGGCCGACTCTTCCTCTGCGGCCCCAAGGACGAGAAGCTGGGTTTCGTCGGGGAGATATCGGCGGTCGACCCGCGCCCGGTCACGCGGCTGCTCGAGGATGGCTACATGCCGGTCGTCGCCTCGGTCGGCATGGATGGCGAAGGAAACACCTACAACATCAACGCGGACACTGCAGCAGGCGCCCTGGCAGGAGCATTGGAGGCGGAGAAGCTGATCGTCCTCACGAACGTCGAGGGCCTCTACGAGGACTTCGGGGATGCAGATTCGCTCGTGTCCGAGATCGATCTCGCCGGGCTGCGTGAGATGTACGAGGGGGGAAGTCTGCACACCGGGATGCTTCCCAAGGTGGCTTCGATACTCGACGCACTCGACGGCGGCGTGGCCGCGGCGCACATCCTCGACGGGCGCGTCGAACATGCGGTGCTGCTCGAGATCTTCACCCCTGAGGGCATCGGCACGAAGGTGAGCGGAAGGGGAACACTGTGACGGAGTCCCACCTGATGGAGACCTACAGCCGCCTGCCGATCACGGTCTCCGGCGGCAAGGGTGTCCGTCTTGTCGACACCGAGGGCCGCGAGTATCTCGACTGCCTGGGTGGGATCGCATCCTGCGCTCTCGGCCACGCGGACGATCGCGTAGCCGACGCGATCGCCCGCCAAGCTGCGAGTCTCGTCCAGCCGAGCAACTTCTTCCGCAACGTCCCGGCCGAGCAGCTTGCTACGCGTCTGCACGAATCGGCAGGCGGGTGGGGTCGGGTCTTTCTCGCGAACAGCGGCGCTGAGGCGAACGAGGCTGCGATCAAACTCGTTCGCAAGTGGGCCGGACGCGGGCGCTTCAAGGTCGTATGTGCGGAGGGTTCCTTCCACGGGCGCACTCTCGCCACTCTTGCCGCAACGGGCCAGGCTGCGAAGTGGGAGGGCTTCGAGCCCTTGCCAGCCGGCTTCACGCACGTCACCTACAACGATGCCGCGGCGTTCGACGCAGCCGTCGACTCCGAGACGGCAGCCATCCTCGTGGAGCCCGTCCTCGGCGAGGGTGGCGTTGTCCCGGCGACGCGTGAGTTCCTCGAGGCACTGCGTGCCCTTGCCACCGACCGGTCCGTGGCACTGGTCTTCGACGAGGTGCAGACGGGGATGGGCCGGACGGGGAACTGGTGGGCCTTCCAGGCCTACGGCGTGACGCCCGACGTCTTCACTGCCGCCAAGGCCCTCGGCAATGGCGTCCCGATAGGCGCCGTCGTGGCCCGCGACGAGATCGCGGCTACGTTCGGCCCCGGCGACCACGGCAGCACATTCGGCGGGAATCCTCTTGCCGCGGCCGCAGCACTCGCCACGTTCGATGCTCTCGAGGGTGACCACCTTCTCGACCTCGTACCGGAGAAGTCGGAGTTCCTCCGCCGTCAGCTCGAGGACCTCCCGTACGTCGTCGAAGTGCGCGGTCTCGGCCTGATGCTGGCCGCCGTCCTGGGCACGAACGTTGCCGGGAGCGTCTGTGCGTCGGCGCTGGAGAAGGGACTCGTCGTGAACGCCGTCGCCCCCGACGCGATCAGGTTCGTGCCCCCACTCACGATCACGACCTCGGAACTGGAAGAAGCCGTTCGCATACTGCGTAGCGCGATGGACGAGGTGTTGGAACGATGAGCCGTGTCAGGCATTTCCTCAGGGACGACGATCTATCCCCGGCGGATCAGGACCTGGTCCTCGACGCTGCGGCCCGCCTCGCAGAGGCACCGCACCTGGCCTCCGAAGCCCTACGCAGCGACGCGATCGGGCTCCTCTTCGAGAAGCCGTCTCTTCGGACGCGTGTCTCTTCCGAGGTGGCGTGCGCACGTCTGGGAGCCACCCCGGTGCACCTGCGCACCGATGAGCTCCAGCTCTCGCGCGGGGAGACGGCGGAGGACTCGGTGCGCGTGCTCGTTGGCTACCTGTCACTCCTCATGGCCCGCGTGCGCGAACACGGCTTTCTGGAGGATCTCGCACGGCCGGACGTACTACCGATCGTGAACGGCCTGTCGGACCGGTTCCACCCACTCCAGTCCCTGGCGGACCTGCTCACCTTGCGCCAGGAGCTTGGGACCTTGGCTGGGCGGCGCATGGCCTTCGTCGGGGACGGCAACAACGTGGCGTCCTCCCTCATGCTCGCCTCCGCGATGGCGGGCCTCGGCCTTGTCGTCGCAACCCCCGAGGCGTACCGGCCGCCGGAGGACGTGGTCGACCGAGCCATCGAGCTGGCCGCCGCTTCGGGCGCGGAAGTCCGCCTTACGACCGACCCCGTCGACGCGGTCAAGGAGGCCGACGCCGTCTACACCGATGTCTGGACTTCAATGGGGCAGGAGGACGAGGAGGCCCGAAGACGAAGGGACCTCTGGCCCTATCAGGTCAACTCCGAGCTCATCGCCCAGGCACCTGCGTCGGCGATCGTGCTCCACTGCCTTCCGGCGCACAGAGGTGACGAGATCACGGACGATGTCCTGGATTCGGAACGGTCGCGGGTCTTCGGGCAGGCACACAACCGGCTACCGGCCACGGCGGCGCTCTTCCTGTTCCTCCTCGAACCAAGTCTTGCCGGCCGGCTTGAGGAGGTCCCCTGGGACGGAGACCTGCCGTGAAGGCAAGGCGCCAGGCGGTCCTCGCCGAGCTCATCGCCTCGGGTGAGGTCTCCTCGCAGTCGAGGGCAGTCGAGCTCCTGGCGGATCGTGACATCACGGCGACGCAGGCAACCGTCAGCCGAGATCTCGATGAGCTCGGGGCCTTCAGGGTGCGCGGACCGGGAGGGGCCAGGTACGCATTGGCTGCCGAGGCGTCCCCCTACGGAGTGTCCCTCGGACGCGTGCTGAAGGAGTTCGTGGTCGAGGCGGCGGCGTCGGGGGCGATCGCCGTGCTCCGGACACCGCCGGGGCACGCCAGCATGGTCGCGGCGGCTCTGGATCGGGCTCGGCTCGTAGGCGTCCTCGGGACCGTCGCAGGTGACGACACCCTCTTCGTTTGTGGGGATGAGGCGACGGGTGGGACGGGCGTCCTCGACTTACTCGAGCGGATCGCGGGCCGCACCGCCGGAGAGCCGGTGAACGGTCGGAAAAGGAAAGCGGAGAGAGCATGAAGATCGTCCTCGCCTATTCAGGTGGACTCGACACCTCGGCAGTGGTCGCCCGCTACACGGACGAAGGTCACGAGGTCGTCGCAGTCTATGGAGAGCTCGGGCAGCCCTCCGAGGTGGAGCGTGCTCGTGCGCGCGCCGAGAAGGCCGGTGCCGTCGCCTTCGAGGTAGCAGATCTCCGTGACCGGTTCGCAAGCGAGTACCTGTCGCGTGCGCTCGCTGCGAACGCCCTGTACGAGGGCCGCTATCCGCTGGTCTCGGCGTTGTCGCGCCCGTGCATATCGGCAGCTCTCGTCGACGCAGCGCGCCGTCACGATGCCGATGCCGTGGCACACGGCTGCACGGGAAAGGGGAACGACCAGGTGCGCTTCGAGGTCGCGTTCGCCGCGCTCGCGCCGGAGCTCGCGATCCTGGCCCCCATTCGGGACTGGGAGCTCAGCAGGCCTGAGGCCCTGGACCTCCTGGCCTCCAAGGGCATCGACATAGACCTCACCAAGCGAAGTCCGTACTCGATCGACGAGAACGTCTGGGGTCGTTCGTGCGAGGCGGGAGTTCTAGAGGACCCTTGGGAGGCACCGCCCGAGGAGGCCTTCGGCTGGACTGCATCCCCGTCTTCTGCACCGACCGAGCCTGTCGAAGTCGTCGTCGACTTCGAGGATGGCCTGCCTGTCTCCGTAGACGGTGGGAGCACCTCCTTCCTCGGGATCCTCGCAGTACTGAACGACGTGGGCGGCCGGTACGGGACCGGGAGGCTCGACATGGTCGAGAACAGGCGCGTCGGGATCAAGAGCCGCGAGATCTACGAGGCACCGGGGGCGCTCGCCCTCATCGACGCACACCGGCATCTCGAGGATCTGTGCCTCGAACGCGACTTCCTCCACGAGAAGGCGCGTCTGGAGATCCGGTGGGCGGAGCTCGTGTACGACGGACTGTGGTTCTCGCCACTGCGCGAGGCCCTCGACGCCTTCTTCGCCACGGGTCAGCGCGGTCTCGACGGAGAGGTTCGCCTGCGCTTTGCAGCAGGCACACGACGTGTCGTCGGTCGCCGATCCCCGGTGTCGCTCTACGACGAGGCACTTGCCACATACACGGAAGCCGACGCTTTCACGCACACCCACGCCG
>QWHP01000151.1 GCA_021404985.1 Actinobacteria bacterium ATB1 | reverse complement strand
ATCACAAGCCGGCCGAGCTGTCCGGCGGACAGCAGCAGAGGGTGGCGATCGCGCGGGCCCTCGTCCACCGACCTCGGCTCGTGCTCGCCGACGAACCCACAGGGAACCTGGACAGCCGGGCGGGTGCCGACGTCCTCGACGTGATGCACGCACTATGTGCAGAGCTCGGGGTTGCGATCCTTCTCGTGACCCACGACGCGTCCGCAATCGCCCATGCGAGCCGGCATGTCGCATTGACAGACGGGCATCTTCTCGCGGAGGTCGCCTCGTGAGGGCCGGGCGAGGGAACTTCCGGTGACGCTCGTCCAGGTGCCGCCTTCGAGGGTCGAAGTCACCCGGCAGGCACCCGAGCTTCGACGCTCACCCCTCGCCCTTCTCACTGTCTGGCGCTGGCTTCACTGGCGCCATCTGGACAGGCGACGCTCCCTTGCCGTCGTCTTCGGGCTGGGACTCGGCACGGCGGCGATCCTTGCCGTCCTGATGCTCCACGACTCGATCGCGGCCCCCTTCCAGGCGCTCGACCGCCACATCCACGAGGTGAACCCGGATGCGGTCGTCGTGCGCTCGCGCATCGGGAACTGGATGTCGGACGAGGACGTACGTCTGTTTCCAGACGAGTTCAAGCCTGTCCCCGTCGCCGGCGGCTTCGCGGATCTGATGTCGACCGGCACCGAAACCCGAGTCGGTGCCTTGGTCATCGGGTCGGACTGCCGCATGGAGCGGCTCGTCGGCGACATCGACTGCGAACGGAAGCTTGACGACGAACTCAATGGCGTGGCCGAAGGTGAGGGGCCGCCGGTTGCCTTGACAGCAAAGCTCGCCAACGAACTCCAGGCAGAGTCAGGGGACACGGTCGTCTTTCCGGGTGGCCAGTCAGCCCACGTCGGCAGCATCCTGACCGACGAGCGTCTGAACAAGATCAACTCGGGCTTCCTCGCGATCGGAGAGGTCCTGTCGGTGGCCGAGCTGTTCGGACATCCGGACGAGGTGTCGGCTGTCTACCTCGCAACCCCGGCAGATGACGTCGTGGCACAGGTGGAGAAGGGTCTGTCAGGTCGCGCGGAGGTCATCCATCTGAACGGTGGCTCCCGGTACGTGGTACCCGCCCTCGAGAACCTGCGCCGGTTCCTGATCCTCGGCGGGATGGTCGCTGCCGCCCTCGCCGTGTTCCTCGGCGCAAGCGTCTTCGTCACGGCGGCCGTCGAGCGACGGAGGCAGATGGCCACGGTCGAGACCTTGGGGCAGAGCCGGCCCAAGCTGATCGCCGGTTTCATGGTCGAGGGGGCGATCCTCGGCGTCCTCGGCGCAATCGTTGCGATTCCGCTCGGCATCCTGCTGGGACGCTGGCTGACGGGAATCTTCACGGGGAGCCTCCTCGACGGCACCGGGGTTCACCTCACGTACGAGGTCCCGCGCCGCATCCTCCTGACGTGCGCGGTTCTTGCAGTCGTGTTGGGCATGGTCGCAGCCGTGGTCCCGGTCGTCTCGGTCTTCCGCCAGTCCGCTGCCCAGATGCTTGCCCACAACCGGACGCGGGAGTACGCGCAGCTCCCGCAGGCGCGTTGGGGCCTTTTGTTTGTGGGCCTCGGGGCCGTGGGCGTGGCACTCATGTACGGCTCGGGTTCAGGTCAATTGCACGAGAACTTCGTGTATCCGGCGCACGCCCTGTTCATCGGGGGGGCAATCGGGGCCACAGTCGTGCT
This sequence comes from Actinobacteria bacterium ATB1, assembly GCA_021404985.1. GTDB lineage: Bacteria > Actinomycetota > Acidimicrobiia > UBA2766 > UBA2766 > QWHP01. The sequence continues at coordinate 5,285 of QWHP01000151.1, read as the reverse complement.
CGCGCCTCGCGTCGTGCTCGCCATGCCCCGGCCGACCCGCGGTCGGCGGCTCCATCTTGCGAGTTCCTTCGTCCAGACAGACCTCGGGCTGGCGCCGTGGAGGACGGGCTTCACCGTTGCGATCCTCAGCGCGGGTGTCAGCCTTCTGGTCGGCCTGAACGGCCTTCTTGTCTCTCTTCAGGGTGTCGTGGAATCGGGTTCAGCCGTCCTCGAGGACCGCCTACTGCTTCTCGGCAGGGCAATAGGCGAACCCACCGAGTACTCCCTTGATCCCGACCTCGAGGAACGTGTCGCTGGTCTGGCCGGTGTCGAGAACGTCACACCCCTGGCGGAGACCACCCTTCGGGGTGACATGACCGTCTTCGCATATCCGGCAGAGAGTACGGAGATGCAGTTTCTGGAGAATCTCGGCCTCGACTCTGCGAAGCAAGTGGCTGCTCTGCGTGAGGGGAGGATATTCCTGAGCAGATTTGCGGCCGAGCGGATGGGTGTGGCTCCGGGTGAAACAGTCGTGGTCCCGGCCCGAGCGGGCCCTGCGAGCTTGGAGGTCGCAGCCGTCGGTGATCTTATGCTCGGAAGCGACAACGGGTACGGCAAAGTGATCGTAGCGGACTTCGACCTGGCGCAGGAGCTCTGGGGCGTCAGGGAGACATCCCTGCTAGTCACCGCAGAACAAGGCATCTCGCTTGCCAACCTGGCTCAGACGTTGCCACGTCCCGGGCGAGTGCATCTCTACGACAGGGCAACATTCACAGCGGCGGCGAGCAGGCACATCCAGAGAACGTTCAACCCCGTCCTGGCCGTGGCTTGGATGATGCTGGTGATCGCAGCCATCGGTGTACTGCTCATGCTCCTCCTCACCCTGTGGGACAGGCGTGTGCAGCGTGCCGCGCTCCGCCAGCTCGGGATGAGTTACCCGCAGGAGCTCTGGGCGCTCGTAGGCGACGCGGCGATGCTGACTTTCCTGGCGATCCTCTTCGGAACTGTCGGTGGTTTGGTCTACGGGTGGGGCAACACGCTTGCGGGTCCTGTCCTGTTCTCGATGTCGCCGAGCTTCGTGATCCCGTGGGGTGCCATCGGCATGGCAGCCGTCGTTGCGGCAGTCGTCTGTTTCGTCGGAGCGCTCTTGCCCATCGTGACCGGAAAGAGATTCGACACCTTGGCCGCTTTGAGGTGTGATTGAGGAGACAGTGGAGAAATGATGCGTCGTTGGGAGACATCGAGGGGGACAACTGGCGGAGAGTCGGTCCTCACCCTCGATGACGTCTGGGCAGAGCGGAGGAACTCCGATCCCGAGCTGCCCAGGATCGAGAGGCTACGGGCGGTGAACCTGAAGCTGCGCCGGCACGAGCTCACCGTTCTCGGTCACTCCCCGGGCCGGATCCTCGGCGACGTGATACTCGGCGAGCACCCGCGCAAGCGCGGACGTATCTACTACCGCAACGAGAACCTCGAGTGCAGCGGAGCGGGACACCGGAGACCCGACAGGATCATCGGTCTCGACGGACATGCCCTCCTTCGGCCCCCGGCAGGCACGGTCGCTGACGGACTCCAAGAGCTTCTCGTCGCGACGGGTAGCACGCCGCGTGAGGCGAGACGGACGGTCATGGAGGTGGTCGAACGTCTCGCCGTAGCCGGGCTCATGGACTATCTCGCCGTCCCCTATGCGCATCTGGACGCCGAGCAGCTCTGGGCGGTCGACGTGTTGCGTGTGATGCTCTTCTCGCCTGAGCTTCTGGTCGTCACCGACCCGTGGCCGAACCCCTTCGTGACGACGGCGAGGCGGGTCTGGCTCTCGGCGCTCGCAGCGGCGCTCGATTCGGGGACGGCGATTCTCCTCATGACACGTCACAGTCCACCCGATGAACTCTCCGAGTGCCGGCCTCAGCGCCTGCGCGTGAAGTTGACGGGTGACCTGATCGTGGAACGCGAGCTGGCCGCTTCCTGACCCGTATCAGCGCGCGAAGAGTGCCATCTTGGCCGCCAACAAGCACTGATAGTGACGGAGTTGTCAGGCCGCGCTCGCGCGCAACGTGATGAGAACGAGGCATATCTCACTCTCCGTCGATATGTACGCCGGGTTTCTCCTGATTGACTGATTGGGGACATTCCGATTTTCGCTTCACGTGTTCCAGCGTGTCCCATGCATGAATATCGTGTCCCCAGATCAACTTGCCTGCGAAGGTGGTGCCGGTTGGTCGTCGAACCTCCCAGCGGCGGCCAGCCCCCCTGATGGGTGACGGTGGTGTCCGGCAGGTGGGTGATAGCGCCTGGGTGGGCGCTTTGTGAGCGGACGGGTCCGGCTGCGGTCAGACGGACCCGTCCGATTCACTCTCCGGGTCAGCGCGTCTGCAGACCACATTTCCTACCAGTCCGACGAATGTCAGGGCATCCTCCGACCCGGGCCGTGCATCGGACCTGGCCGCGATCCTGCCACCGGCGTCGAGCAGGACTGCTGTGACCCTCGAAGTCGTGCCGATCCCGAGCTTCTTCGACACGGACCCGACATCGTCGTAGACGGTGATCGTCCGCTCTCGCACCCCCCTGTCCGGAATCGACTTTGCCATACCGCCGTCGATGAACCGGCGCAGACGAGTCCAGGACCATGAGATCACGGGCACCTCCACGACGGTGAGCCCGGCATCGGCCAGCGGGGCGAGTTCTGTGACCCACCGGTCTACGTCGCGTTGCTGCCACATCCTGAAGGCGACCAGGAGGACCACCGGCCGACCGGCGAGGTCCGATGGGAGCGCGACGTCGTGACCTTCGAGGTTGCGTCCCATGATCGTGGGGAGCCGGCCCTCCTGCCGAGACGGAGCGACGTCGCGATCAGCCATGCACGGTCTTCGCCCTTCGGCCGGTGGACGGATTCAGCCCGCAGGGTCGCGTGGATCGCCAAGGCATGCTCGCAAGACTCGGAGGTCGGCAGTGGCGAACTCCTGGCGACCGGCCCAGAGCTGAACGTCGGCCGGCAGGCGGAGATACATAGCGCGGGGCGGCGCCGAGGGTGCGTTCCGGGTGGTGTTCCCAGCCCAGCTCGCGCTCCACCCGGTCGAGGTCTGCATGCGGTCTGCTGCCGGTTACGAAGCGCCTCGACCATCTCCGGACGTGATCTGCGGCTGCGAGTTGGTCTCGCTTGGCGTTGTTGCAGGTCCGGTCGGCCAGGACGAGGTTCTCGAGACCGTTGTCGGGATGCCGCGCCCAGGGAAGGAAGTGGTCCACCTCGGGCGAGACCGCCTTCTTCCCACAGTAGAAGCAGGTGTTGTCCTGGATGTTGCGCAACTCCGGCAGCAGGACGGTGGTCGGGACACGGGTTGTTCCGAAGAGGAACTCCTTGAGGCGGGCCTCCTCGAGACCGAGCGGTTCCAGCGCGCGACCTCCCGGGTCCACTCGCGCTGGATGAGAGAGGGCGCAGAAGGGGCGCGAGACGAAGCAGGTCGTCACCGGCTCCTGGCCTGAGGAGGATACGGTTGTCGAACTCCTGAGTCATCGCCCGTTTCCGGATCCGCTCGTCCCAGGTGATGTGGAAGATGAACTCGTCGAGCTGACCACCGAAGCGCTGCAGGCGGGGTAGGGGCATCTCTACGAGCTTCCACTCGACGGCGGCGACCAAGGCTGCATACCCGTCGGGATCTCCGCTGCGGAAGCGCACCAGAGTGCGGGCCCGAGGGCCGCGCATGCCCTCGCGGGCTCGCCGGATCAGCGTGATGATCTCGGCCCGTCCCGTGTTGCTCTGGCTCAGTACGACAGGTGCTGCGGCCGCAGTCCCGGGTACGAACGTGTCGGCCTGTGGCCAGTACAGCTCGAGGACCTTCTCGGCGAGCTGGTGCGTCGTGATCGAGGTCGGGGCCAGCCCGTCACCGCCCGCGTACTCCAGGCAGCAGTCGATGAGAGCGAGAAGGGTGGCGAACTTGTAGGACGTGACACGGGCGCCGCTGTCGAGAAGCGCAAGGAGCTTCTCGGCGAAGCCGACGGTGTCGGGGCTGTCGCGGGAACTGCCACGGCCGGCGCCATCGTCGAGTAGCCGAGGGCCGCTCACCGCTCCCAGTACCTTGCACGTTCGTACACGACCCAGCGGACCCCGCCCCGGGGATCGTCCGCGTCCCCGCGATGCCGCGGAATCACGTGGACATGTGCATGCATGACGGTCTGGCCGGCAGCGATGCCTGCGTTCAGCCCCACGTTGAAGCCGTCGGGTACGTGGGAGCCGGCCAGCAGTGTTCGTACGTCGCATACGGCCTCCCCGACCTCGCGCTGTACCTCCGGTGCGAGCGCGAAGAAGTCGGCTTCGTGAGTGCGGGGCACGACGAGCGCGTGACCCGGCGAGACCGGGAAGGCATCCGGAAAGGCAGCGACGTTGGGTCCCGACACCAGGAGCGTGGCGTCCGATAGCAGGCGGTCACAGAACGGACAGGTTGAGGTCTCCGACACGCGGCAAAGCGTATCCATGCGGCATTCGTCCGCATGGATTGCGCGGACGGTCTCCCGACCTGTGTCCGGCAGGGAACTCTGGCAATCCTGCCGCGTCAGGCATACGCTAACGCGTACCCGAAGAGGAGGCGGATGTGAAGGCAAAGCCAGGAGACAGGCTCGTCATCCACGGCCACAGGGTCGGAACACCTGTGCGTGAGGCACGGGTGCTCGAGGTGCGTGGCACCGCGGGTGAGCCCCCGTACATCGTGCATTGGCTCGACAACGACCAGGAAAGTCTCTTCTTCCCCGGTCCGGACGCCAGCATCGAATCGAAGCGGTCCCGCTGAAACGGGGGACGGCCGGCTCCCCCCGACGGGTGAGACGTAGGCTTTTGTTCCCACGCGCGAAACCGGTCGCGCGCCACTTCCCGCCTTCATCGGGGCGTGGCATGATCGGACGATGTTGAACCCACAGGACGCCCAGATCGACTTCGGAGGAAGACTCCATCCGTGTCGCGTCATGTTCATCGACGCGAGGGGCACCGGTCTCTCGGGCACCGTCGTGCTGGACGAGCAGCTCACCCTGAACGAGTGCACACCCGAACAGACCGTCACGGTGTCCGTGGATGGCCTGGACGAGATGGCCTTCGTGATCCGGCGTGTGTGGAACGACTCCTTCGGGACGAGCCTCGCCGTGAGACCCCTCGCCGTCTGACCGCCGAGCAACACGCCTGAGATCAGAGCCCCACATCGTGGCGTTGCGCCCACCGACTCCTGGGGGTCCCCGTTGGCTCGCCGATTTTCTGGTGCAGAGTTCCGACCCGCTCGAACGTGATCGCCACCTCGTCGCCCGGCAGGACCCACTCGTCACGA
>QWHP01000586.1 GCA_021404985.1 Actinobacteria bacterium ATB1 | reverse complement strand
AATCCGGTTCGACAAGTCAGACGACAAGGAGACACCAAATGGCAAAGCTGTCCACCGACGAGCTCCTCGCAGCCTTCGAGGAGATGACGATCCTCGAGCTGAGTGAGTTCAAGAAGGCGTTCGAGGAGAAGTTCGACGTGACCGCCGCTGCCCCCGTAGCGGTCGCCGCCGCCATGCCGGGTGTACCCGCGGGCGGCGAGGAGGCCGCCGAGAAGGACGAGTTCGACGTCGTCCTCACGGGCGCCGGCGACAAGAAGATCCAGGTGATCAAGGAAGTGCGCGGGCTCACGAACCTCGGCCTCAAGGAGGCCAAGGAGCTCGTGGACGGTGCCCCGAAGCCCGTGCTCGAGGGGGTCACGAAGGAAGAGGCCGAAGAAGCCAAGAAGAAGCTCGAGGATGCAGGCGGCAGCGTAGAGCTCAAGTAGCCCGAGCCGTCATCCGACACTGATGCGACCCGTCTGCAACTCGGCAGAACTGTTGACGGGTTCGGGGTCGCGTCGTACGCTTTCCTGGCGAAGATCGCGAACCGGGCCGAAGAAGCACACAAGTTGCCAGAGACGAGGCTCAGAACCGGAACACCGGGTGCGCTGCTGCAGGGTCGCAGCGGGCCGGAATCATCGCGCGGTTGACCGCTTCGCTGTGTCGGGTATACTCGTTTGTCCCTCCAGTGTGCCCACTGGGGTGAATCTTTGTGCGCAGCCCTGTGCCCCAGCCGACGGTTGGACCCGCAAGCCATCCCGCAAAAGGAGTGAGGTTCCTTGGCGACCACGACGCGCCCTGGTAGTCGCGACCGCGTCTCCTTCGCCACGATAGAGGAGGTCCTGCCAGTTCCGGACCTCCTCCATGTGCAGAAGGAATCCTTCGAGTGGTTCATGAGCGAGGGTCTCGCAGACACCCTCCAGGAGATCTCCCCGATCGAGGACTACTCGGGGAATCTCATTCTCGAGTTCGTCGACCACGAGTTCGAGGACCCCAAGCACTCCATCGAGGAGTGCCGCGAGCGGGACATCCAGTATGGCTGCCCGCTCTTCGTCACGGCTCGTTTCGGTAACCGAGAGACCGGTGAGATCAAGGAGCAGCGGGTCTTCATGGGCGAGTTTCCGCTCATGACGCCGTCGGGCACCTTCGTCATCAACGGAACCGAGAAGGTCGTCGTAAGCCAGCTCGTCCGCAGCCCAGGCATCTACTTCGAGGAAGTCCGGGACAAGACGAGTGAGAAGATCCTCTACGGAGCCAAGGTCATCCCCGCGCGGGGCGCCTGGCTCGAGTTCCGGCAGGTGGTGACGATCCTCCTGCGCGCACTCGAGTTCGGAAACCTCGACCTGACCACGGACGAGGCGATCCTCGACTATTTCGACGGCGCGGAGCTCATCCAGGCGAGCCTCGAGAAGGACCACACGAACGACCGGGAAGAGGCGCTCATCGACATCTACCGGCGTCTGCGTCCGGGTGAGCCGCCCAGCGTCGAGTCGGCGCGGGGCCTGCTCGAACAGCTCTTCTTCTCGACGAAGCGCTACGACCTGTCGCGTGTGGGGCGGTACAAGGCGAACCAGAAATTCGAGATCCTCGCCCACGACGTCCCCTTGTCGGAGCACGTCCTCACACCCCAAGACGTGCTCGGTACCGTCAAGTACATGGTCGCGCTGCACGCCGGCGAGGACGGCTACGGCACCGACGACATCGACCACTTCGGCAACCGCAGGGTCCGTCCCGTCGGGGAACTCATCCAGAACCAGGTTCGCATCGGGCTCTCCCGCATGGAGCGGGTCGTCCGGGAGCGCATGACGACCCAGGACGTCGAGGCGATCACTCCGACGACACTCATCAACATCCGGCCCCTCACCGCTGCGATCAAAGAGTTCTTCGGAACCTCCCAGCTCTGTCAGCTCTACGACCAGACCAACTCGCTCACCGGCCTCACGCACAAGCGGCGCCTCTCCGCGCTCGGGCCCGGAGGTCTCTCCAGGGAACGGGCGGGGTTCGAGGTGCGCGACGTGCACACCTCGCACTATGGGCGGATGTGTCCGATCGAGACGCCGGAGGGCCCGAACATCGGCCTCATCGGATCGCTCGCGACCTACGCGCGCATCAACAACTACGGCTTCATCGAGACGCCGTACCGCAAGGTCGACAAGGGCAGGGTGACGGAGCAGATCGACTACCTCGACGCCCACCGCGAGGACCAGTTCACGATCGCCCAGGCAAACGCTCCGCTCGAGAAGCCCACCGGTAAGTTCGCGAACGAACGCGTCCTGTGCCGGCGTCGGGGTGAGGTCGAGTACGTCCTCGCCGAGGAGGTCGACTACATGGACGTGGCGCCACGCCAGATCGTCTCCGTTTCGACGTCCTGCATCCCGTTCCTCGAGCACGACGACGCCAACCGGGCCCTCATGGGATCCAACAT
>QWHP01000150.1 GCA_021404985.1 Actinobacteria bacterium ATB1 | reverse complement strand
AACAGCGGCCGGAATCCCCGGCACCTCGGCGATCTCCTCGGCGGAGGCCCGGCGGATCCGGTCCACGGACCCGAATCTGTCCAGGAGCCGCCGGCGCCGAGTGGGCCCGATCCCGGGGATCGCATCGAGGGCCGAGGCGGTCATCGCTTGCGCCCGACGCTGCCGATGGTAGGTGATGGCGAAGCGGTGGGCTTCGTCACGGACACGTTGGAGCAGGTACAGCGCTTCGGAGCCCCTGGACAGCCTCACGGGGTCTGCGACCCCGGGGAGATACACCTCTTCGAATCGCTTCGCCAGCCCGGCCGCCGGGATCTCCCCGTCGAGATCCAGCTCCTCCAGGACCTCCAGGGCGACGTTCAACTGGCCCCTGCCCCCGTCGACGAGAAGGAGCCCGGGTGGGTAGGCGAACTTGCCGGGAGCCCGCTTGTCCTCACCCCCGGTTTCGTCGGCCTCCGCCCGATGGGCCTTGCCTGCCCCGCGCCTCTCGCGCAGGTAGGCCGTGAAGCGCCGCTCGAGTGCCTCGCGCATCATCGCGAAGTCGTCCTGTTGGTCGACCGACCTGATGGCGAAGCGGCGGTAGGAATCCTTGCGCGGCAGTGCGTCCTCGAACACGACCATGGAAGCCACGGGCTCGGATCCCTGCACCTGGCTGACGTCGAAGCACTCGATTCGCAGGGGAGCCGTGGGGAGACCCAGCTCCTCCTGCAACTCGGCGAGCGCGCGGTCCCTGGCCGTGTGGTCACGCTGCCGCTTGAGCCGGTGGCGCACGAAGGCTTCGCGCGCGTTCTGCTCGGCAGTCTCGAGGAGCCTGCGTTTCTCACCCCGCACGGGCACGTGCACGACGACACTTCCACCCCGCGAACGCGCCGCCCTGTAGTTCGCCGTGCCGGGATCCCCCGTGGTCAGCGCGAGAGGGTTGTCGACCGCCGGCCTCGATCCCTGCTCTGCCCCCGATCCGGCAGCGGAGCGATCGGCGAGCTCACGCCGCCGCTGGGTCAGGAGTTCCTCGAGTGTGGGGCGGTCGACCGGCTCGACCGGGACCTCCACAGCTCTGGGGACGTCGTCGGAGCCGCCGTAGATCTCGAGCAGGACGTCAGCCAAGAGCTCGGGCTCCGGCTTCTCCTCGACGTTCTCGACTATGAAGCCGGTCTGACCTGTGATCCGGCCACCCCTGACGAGAAAGATGTGGACCGCGGTCTCGAGCTCGTCGCCGTGCAGACCGAATACGTCGATGTCCTCGCGCCGGTCGGTCACGACCTGTTGACGCGCCGACGCCCGCCTGACGCTCTCGAGCTGGTCACGCAGCCGCGCCGCCTGCTCGAACTGCAGGGCGTCGGCGGCAGCGAACATCTCCTTCTCGAGCCTGTCGATGACGGGTGAGTGCCGGCCGGCGAGGAAGTCGGACAGCTCCTCGACGAGCTGCTCGTACTCCTCGGGCGTCACACGGCCCACACAGGGTCCGCTGCAACGTTCGATGTGGTAGTAGAGGCAGGGCCGGCCCAGACGTTCGTGGTCCTGGAACTTGTGGTCGCTGCATGTCCGGACCGGAAACGTCCGCAGGAGCAGGTCCAGAGTCTCACGGATCGCGTACGCGTGGGCGTAGGGTCCGAAGTACTTGACGCCCTTGCGCTTCCGCCCCCGCACGACCATCGGTCGCGGCCAGTCCTGGTTCAGCGTGATCGCCAGGTACGGATAGCTCTTGTCGTCCCGGAGGCGAATGTTGAACCTAGGCCTGTGCTCCTTGATGAGCGAGTACTCGAGCATGAATGCCTCGACCTCGCTGTCGGCCACCACCCATTCGACGGACTCCGCAGACTCGACCATCGCGACCGTTCGCGGCTGCAGGCTGGATTGCACGCCGAAGTAGTTCGAGAGTCGTGCGCGCAGGTTCTTCGCCTTGCCCACGTAGAGAACGCGCTCGTGCCTGTCCCGGAACAGGTAGGCCCCGGGACTCGTCGGAATGGGAACGTCCGGCCTCTCCACCACGACGAAAGCTTACGGGCGGGCAACAAGGTGTTGGTAGAGTGAGTGTGACGTCCTCCTGGCGCCACAGGACGATTTCGAGAATAAGGGCCCGGGGTCGCCATCCCCGTGGGCGAGGCCAGGCTCCCCACCGATTCCCGGGTCGGATGCCTCTCCATGAGGTGTAACAGGGAGACTGCCATGATCCGCCTGCAGCAGGTGCTGCCGGAGCGGTACACGACAGCGTCCGAGACGGAACTTGCCGAACGCATCGGCACGGCCAAGGACGCGTTGGGGGACCGGCTCCTCATCCTCGGGCACCACTACCAGAGGAACGAGGTCTACGACTGGGCAGACGCCACGGGGGACTCGTTCAAGCTCGCACGTTACGCAGCGGACCATCCTGGGGCCGAGTTCATCGTGTTCTGCGGCGTCCACTTCATGGCCGAGTCAGCGGACATCCTGACAACAGAGAGGCAGGTCGTCATCCTGCCCGACCTCAATGCCGGCTGCTCGATGGCCGACATGGCCGACACGGCACAGGTCCTGGACGCCTGGGACGACCTCGCTGACGTGTGCGGCACAGACAGGATCGTGCCGATCACCTACATGAACTCGTCGGCAGCGCTGAAGGCATTCGTCGGGCGGCACGGCGGCGCGGTCTGCACCTCGTCGAACGCGCGTGCGGTGCTCACCTGGGCGTTGGAGGACCAGGGCGCCGAGAAGGTGCTCTTCTTCCCCGACCAGCACCTCGGACGCAACACCGCTGTCGAGCTCGGCTACGCACTCGACGACTGCGCAGTGTGGAACCCGCACCGTGACTACGGGGGACTCGAGGAGCGCGAGATCAAGGCGGCAACATTCCTCCTCTGGCGGGGCCACTGCTCGGTCCACCAGCGATTCACGGTCGAGCAGGTGGAGCAGGCACGGGCCGAGGACCCCAGCGTCAGTGTGATCGTCCACCCCGAGTGCGCCCACGAGGTCGTGCGGATCGCGGACCACGTCGGATCGACCGAGGTGATTCTCAGGACCGTGAGTGAGAGCGAGCCCGGCACCGCTTGGGCGGTGGGTACGGAGATCCACATGGTGCAACGCCTCGCCGCCAACAACCCCGGCAAGACCGTGGCATCGCTGGACCCCCTCGTCTGTCCGTGTTCGACGATGTTCCGCATCGACGCCCCCCATCTCTGCTGGACTCTCGAGAGTCTCGTCGAGGGCGACGTTGTCAACCGCATCGAGGTCGAGACGGAAACGGCCCACTGGGCACGCGTGGCGCTGCAACGCATGCTCGACATCACCTGAGGGAGGGGCGCCTGCCTGGCAGGCGCCCGAGAACGGGGATCGCGGGGGAACGTCAGCCGGGTCCGAAGTCGAAGTGGATCATCGACGCCGTCTGGCTCGCCGTGGCGAGGAGGCGACGGTCCTGGCTCCAGATGTGGGCAGCACCGTGCCCGTAGTCTCCGACGGCGAGATGCGGACGCAGGTCGAGGAGGATCCACTCGCTCTCCACGAACGCGCCGATCCGTATCGTGTTGTCGAGGCTCGTGCCCCCCGCCACGACTCCGAAGGCGTGCGCGACCGACAGTGGAACCATGTCCGCCATGTAGGCCGCCACCGCGGGGCTGATCGGCTCACGGTCCGCACGGCGGACCCAGAGGCACAGGCGCCCCGGCCCCGGATCGGGATGGTCGAGGACCTCGGGCTCCCGGATCTCGATCACACGACTGAAGCCGGACTTCTGCGGCACCGGGGGAATCGTGAAACCGGGTGAGGCGAACCGGGCCAGTCCGGAGAACGGGCTCGTCCAGACCTCGGCGTCCTCGGGGGACCCGACGACGGGTGGATTCTCGAGCTCGCCCGTGAGCCCCCCTTCCCTGTACCTACCGGTTGCACCGAGTGACGCGAAGACGACCCGGCCTTCGTTGTCCGTCCCCGTGACTCGCACCTGACTCGTGCGCCTCCCCGGGGCGAGCACCTCGGCGAGCACCGTAACGTCCGTGCCGTGTTCGGCTGTGGCAACGAACTGCGTCGTCATCCAGAGGGCCCTGCGGTTCGACACGAGCTCGGCTGTCGCGATCGATGCTGCGATCGCAGTCCCACCGTACAGCCTGCCATCGAGGCGGGCGAGATGATCGGCGACCGTGAAGTGGAACATCCCGGGTTCGTTGCCCTGCGCCAGGCCGAGGAAGTCTGTGTCAGATTGCATGAGACGCAACACCAGTCGTGGGGCGGGGTTTCAGGACGAGACTCTCGTGAGGGACGAGCTCTCCTCGTTCCAGTTGTAGATCCTCGGCTCCCCCGTCGCTAGCTCGAGGCGGACGACCTCTTCTGCGGAGAGGCCGTCGATCTCCATCACGATCGAGCGGAGCGAGTTGCCGTGCGCCGAGACGAGAACGTTCTCGCCGTCCTCGACTCGCGGGAGTATGCGCGAATTGAAATACGGGATCGATCGCGCCGCAGTGTCGGCAAGTGACTCTCCCCCCGGCGGGTTCACGTCGTAGGAACGGCGCCATATGTGGACCTGCTCCTCGCCGAACTGTCTGCGCGCCTCGCCCTTGTCGAGACCGGTCAGGCGACCGTAGAACCGTTCGTTGAGCTCCCACGAGCGGATGGTCTCGACCTCGGGGTGGGCCATCTCGGCCAGGATGAGGTCGGCCGTGGCGATGGCCCGCTCCAGCGTCGAGGTGAACACGACGTCGAAGTGCCGGCCGCGCATCGACGAGCCTGCACTGCGCGCTTCTTCCTCGCCTTTCTCGGAGAGGCCTACGTCGACCCAGCCTGTGAAGAGGTTCTCGAGGTTCCAGACGGACTGGCCGTGCCGCACCAGCACCAGGTCGGCCATCTCGCTTGCTCCCGTTCCGATCGGGGATCGCCGGAGACGATCCTTGGGCTCGTCGGGTGCCAGGCTTGCGGATCCACGAGAGGGACCGCAAAGTGGGCTGAAATTGGAACACGTTGCAGATCTCAGGTCGTGTTCCGTACCCTTCCCGTCCATGAGCGAACCCGCAGTCCTCGTCGACCGCGACGATCACGTAGTGACCGTCACACTCAACCGGCCTGACAAGCGAAACGCCTTCAACGCCGAGATGCTCTGTCTTCTCTGCGATGCCTGGGACATGATCGACGGCGACGACGACGTCCGAGTTGCGATCCTCACGGGGGCGCACGGGAACTTCTCGGCCGGGGCCGACCTCGACCGCCTCGTCGGAGCGATGGTCCAGGGGAAGCCGGCAGAGAACGAGTTCGAGGAGCGCATCCGGCAGGACTTCACGCTTATCTTCAAGGGCTTCCTGAAGACACACACCCTCTCCAAGCCACTCGTCGCGGCAATCGAGGGCTACTGCTACGCAGGCGGGACGGAGATCCTGCAGAACACCGACATCCGGGTGGCGTCCGAGACCGCCGAGATCGCCATCTCCGAGGTCTGCCGGGGCCTCTTCCCCATGGCGGGCTCGACGATCCGTCTCCGGCGTCAGATCAGCTACGTGGACGCGATGGAGCTCCTGCTCGTCGGCAAGGCGATCAGCGGTACGGAAGCAGAGCGGATCCGCCTGGTCAACTACGCGGTCGCCTCGGGCACGGCTCTCGATAAGGCCCGCGAGATCGCAGCATCCATCGCGGCGAACGGCCCTCTGGCTGTGACGGCGATCAAGAAGTCCGTTGTTGTCACCGAGTTCCTCCCCGAGGAGGAGGCGTTCGCCAAGGAGATGGAGATCGGTCTCCCGGTCTTCTCGAGCGACGACGCCAAGGAGGGCCCACGCGCCTTCCTCGAGAAGCGCAAGCCCGACTTCAAGGGCCGGTAGCGCAGCGCCGGCACTAGTCCTCCAGAATCCGCCCGAGGTGCTCGGACGCCTCGACGAACTCCTCGACCATCTCGTAGATGACCTCCTTGACCGACCGCACGCGGTCGAGCCGGCCCACTATCTGGCCGATCGGGTTGAACATCACTTCCCGGGCCTGCTCCGGATAGCGATGTCCGCGTTGCACAGCGGTCGACGTGACCATGAACTGGAGGGGCATACCGAGCGGGTCAGGCGTGTCCTCCTGCGCCCAGGCTTCTGTCCAGTCGTTTCGCAGCATCCGGCAGGGCTTGCCCGTCCACGAGCGTGACCTGACCGTGTCCCTGCTCGTCGCCGAGAGGTAGGACTCCATCTGCGCCGGTGGGACGTCGGCTTCCTCCACGGTCAGCCAGAGGGAACCCGTCCAGACACCGGCCGCTCCCATTGCCATGGCCGCCGCCATCTGTCTGCCGGTGGCGATTCCACCGGCTGCGAGAACCGGGGTCGGGGCGACGGCATCGATCACCTCGGGCCAGAGGACCATCGAACCGATCTCCCCTGTGTGGCCTCCCCCCTCCGTACCCTGCGCGATCACGATGTCGACACCGGCGTCCTTGTGCTTCAGGGCCTGGTCCGCCCTTCCGCACAGGGCTGCGATGAGCCGTCCGGTCTCGTGGATCTCCTCGATGATGTCCGGGGGCGGTGTGCCGAGGGCATTCGCGATGAGCCGCACCTTCTCGTGCTCGAGGGCGGTCTCGACCTGAGGCGTCGCGGTTGCCGCCGTCCAACCGAGCAGCTCGTGCATCTTCTCGTCCTCGGGAAGCTCCGGGACGTCGTGCTCGGCGAGAATCCGCGAGACGAAGTCACGGTGCTCCTTGGGGATGTGCGCTTGGAGCTCAGCCTCGAGCTTCACAGGGTCGAGCTCCCCCATTCCCTCGTACTTGCCGGGTATGACGATGTCGACACCGTAGGGCTTGTCGCCGATGTGGTCGTCGATCCAGTCCAACTCGACGGCGAGCTGCTCGGGCGTGAAGCCCACTGCGCCCAACACTCCGAACCCACCTGCCTTCCCGACGGCTGCCACGACGTCACGGCAGTGGGTGAAGGCGAAGATGGGGAACTCGATCCCCAAGCGGTCACACAACTCGTTCTGCATCGAACCCCCTATGGTTCCGCCGAGAGCGTCCGCGACGGAATCTGGTCATGAGAAATAGAACGCGTTCCAATTCAAGCACAAGGGGTCCCACGGCAC
>QWHP01000149.1 GCA_021404985.1 Actinobacteria bacterium ATB1 | reverse complement strand
CGCCCTGGCCCGCGTGTATGAGCGACCAGGCGATAAGGGGCACCCACCAGCCGGCCCGGGCCCATCCGGCATCGGCAAACCGGCTGATCATGTAACCCCGGAAGACGATCTCTTCCGAGACGCCGGCGGTGAGAGAGATCAGCACAGCGGCGGCGACCGTGCCCGCTGTCAACGGCAGGGAGCCGGTGCCGGCGGTGGGCAGGCCGACGGTGCCGAACAGTGCCTGCCAGAGGACGACGAGCATACCGGCGACGAAGGCGGCTGCGTAGGCGACGATGGCACTCCCGATGCCAATCCAGAGGGCCCTGCCGACCGGATAGCCGCCCAGACCGGCAGTTCTGAGGCGTCCATCCCGCCAGAGGAGGAAGAGCGCCAAGGACGTCGTGCCCAACCAGGACAGGATGTGCGTCGAGATCCGTACCCCGCTCATCTGCAGGATGTCGCCTACCGATGTGGGGTTCCACAGTCCGGACATCGCCGACGGGACGAAGGGGAGTAGGGAGATCGCTGCGACCACTGCGATCTCGAGGCGTACTCTGCGGCGAAAGCTTACGAGTCCCGCGGTGTCCTCGGGCTCGGGAAGTGGACGTTCGTTCCAGTTCTCGGGCAAGGGGGGTACGGACTCGGGCTCGATCTCGGCCGGGAACGGTCTTGTGGGCGGGTTGTGCTCCGGAAGCCAGCGGCCCCCCGAGATGCTGTCGCCTTTCACGACCAGAGGATACGGGCTCGAAAGGGCGGGCGAAGCTACGACCCGGACGATTCCCCGTGTCATCGCCCGGTGAAACGAGGCTCGCGCTTCTCCACGAACGAAGCGATGCCTTCCCTCTGGTCGGCCGAGCGCTGGTTCAACTCCACGAAACCCGCCTCTGCATCGAGGAGCGACTCGAGGTCGGACTCGAAAGAGCGGTTGACGAGGTACTTGGCGAATCCGTAAGACCGCGTGGGCCCGCTCGCCAGGCGGTCCGCCCACGCTTGGAGGGTGGACTCGAAGTCGTCGTCGTCGACGACGGCGTTGACGAGACCGATGCGGTGGGCCTCGTCGGCAGGAACGTCGTCGGCGAAGAAGAGGAGTTCCTTCGCCTTCTGCGGGCCGACGAGACGCGGCAGGATGTACGCACCTCCGCCGTCTGGAACGAGTCCGCGCCGCGCGAACACCTCGATCAGCTTCGCCGAACGGGCAGCGACGATCAGGTCGCATGCCAGAGCAATGTGTGCGCCGATGCCCGCAGCGGTGCCGTTGAGGCCGCAGAGGACCGGCTTCTCGCACGACCAGAGCGCTCGGAAGAGGCGCTGGGCCCCGCTTCGCATCATCTCACGCACCTCACCGGGAGCAGGCCCCGTCGAGGGCCCCTCTCCGCTCTTACGGGGAGTGATGTCCGCCCCTGTGCAGAAGCGCATGCCGATGGCGGTGAGGACAACGCACCTCACATCGACATCGCCGTGGGCGTCCGCGAGTGCATCGATCATCGCGTTGCGCATCTCTGGCGTGAGGGAGTTCCCACGGCTGTCCCTGTCGATGACGATGCGCCGGATGGCTCCGTCCGTGGAGATCCTCAGGCCCTCGGGGGCTTCCACTCGTCCTCCTGTGAGATCCTGCCCCGAATCTGACGGGGCGTCAGATCAACGGTACACTATGGCGACGCTCAAACCGTATCGCCGCCAGCGTGCCCGCGGCGGTGTTCCGTTCCACGAAGCCCGCATGGATCTTCGCTACTCAGAAGCCGATGAGCGCTTCCGCTCGGAACTGCGCGCCTGGTTGGAAGACGCCGTTCCGAGATTCGAGGACTCGCACGATGTGCCGTCCGCAGACGACCTGGCGGGCAGGCGCGAGTACGACACCGCGTGGCAGGGGACCCTCTTCGAAGCAGGCTTCGCCGGAATCGACTGGCCGGCGGAGTACGGTGGGCGAGGCGCGTCACCGACCGAGCAGCTCGTCTTCCACGAGGAGATGGCACGTGTGGGTGCACCCTACGTGGGCATGAATTTCGTCGGCCTGCTCCATGCGGGACCGACGCTGATGTCCGAGGCGAGCACGGAGCAGAAGGAACGGCATCTGCCCCGGATCCTCAGGGGTGAAGAGGTGTGGTGCCAGGGGTTCTCCGAGCCCGGTGCGGGGAGTGACCTCGCGTCGCTTCGATGCGCGGCTGCCCGCGATGGGGACGAGTACGTCGTGAACGGCTCGAAGATCTGGACCAGCTATGGCGAAGTGGCCGACTACGGCGAGTTGCTCGTCAGGACGGATCCCGAGGCCCCGAAGCACAAGGGGATCTCCTGGCTCATCCTCGACATGCGCACTCCGGGGATCGAGATCCGTCCCCTCCGCGCGATCCAGGGGTCGATCGAGTTCAACGAGGTCTTCTTCGACGACGTCCGGGTACCGGTCCGGAATCGCGTCGGAGCAGAGAACGACGGATGGCGAATCGCCATGGTGACGTTCTCGTTCGAACGCGGGACTGCCTTCGTCAGCGAGATGATCGCAGTCTCACGCGCGACCAAGGAGCTCGCAGCGCTCGCCCGGAAGGTGACACGCAACTCGGCCACGGCATGGGACGACGTGGCGTTGCGGCGCGAGATCGGCAGGCTCGCTGCGGAGCTCGACGCGCTCTGGGCGCTCGTGAAGCGCAACGTATCCGAGGCCGCGAGGTCGAATCAGCCCCCCGGCCTCGGCGGTTCGGTGCTCAAGCTCGCCTTCACCGAGCTCAACCAGAGGCTCTCGGAGCTGACGATGCAGGTTCTCGGCCGGGCCGGCATCGCACGATCGGATATCGGTGGGCTTCCCCTGGACGATCTCACCGAGAAGGCGCTCAGGTCCCTGTCTCTCACGATCGCGGCGGGCACTTCCCAGATCCAGCGGAACATCGTGGCGGAGCGGATGCTCGGCCTCCCCAGGGAACAGCGGACGGAGAGTTGATGGGGATGACGTGGACTTCGTGCTGAACGACGAGCAGGCAGAGCTCCAGTCCGCGTTCCGGACGTTCTGCGACGGCAGGTTCGACATCGACACGATCCGCAGGCTCGATGCGGAGGGCTCGTCCGTCGACCCTGACCTCTGGGGGGAGCTGGCCGGTATGGGTGTGTTCGGCCTTCGTGTTGCCGAGAGCGAAGGAGGCGTCGGGCTTTCCGTCGCAGAGGCCGTGCTGGTCTTCGAGGAGATCGGACGAGCCATCGTTCCCGGGCCGGTGCTCTGGACCCACCTGGCGGCCGGCTTCGTACCGGGAGCTGTGGACGGGTCTGCAGTGGTGGGTGGGATCGACCTCGGCGACTGCGCAGGGGGCCCGATACTTCTCGAGCATCCCGATGCGCTGGACTGCGTGCTGGTCCTGGACGACACCGGCGTCCGGCTCGTGGATGGCGAGGACCTGGATTCGGCGCCGGTGGCCGTGCCGCTCGACCCCTTGACGCCGATCGGTCTGGTGACCCACCTGCCCGCAGGAGACGAGCTGGGGGGCGCCGAGATGGCCCGCCGGCTCCGCAGGGAGGGAGCCGCTTTCGTGGCCGCGATGCAATTGGGGATTGCCGAGTCCGCCACCGACCAGGCGGTGTCGTATGCGAAGGAACGTGAGCAGTTCGGTCGTCCGATCGGGTCGTTCCAGGCTGTGAAGCACATCTGTGCGGACATGCTCGTGAGAGTCGAGGTCGCCAGGGCCGCCGTGTATGCGGCAGGCGTAACGTTCGACGACCCGACGCTGGGAAACCTCGAGCGGGCCGTCGACGCCGCAACCGTGTGCGCAACGGCAGCGGCACATGCCAACACGAAGGCGAACATCCAGGTGCACGGCGGCATGGGCTACACGTGGGAGGTGCCCGCCCACTACTACCTCAAGCGCGCGTGGGTCCTCGAGACCACCTTCGGTACCGCGGATCAGGCCGCAGACCGCGTCGCATGCGACGTCGGCGGCGACACCTCGACGTGAGGTCGGCCGCCGTCGACACAGTCGCCTCGGTTGTGACGGCAGTACTCCGCCGTCATGGTGCGAGCCGGGTATTCGGGGATTCCTTCCCCGGATTCGCTCACGTCGAGGTGGCAGACCGGCGTCTTGCTGCCCTGTGTGCCGCGGCCGACGGGCAGCGCACCGGTTCCGTCGGGGTGGCGTGCACCGGGACCCGAATGCTCCTTCTCACGAGCTTGCCTGGCGAGGTCCCGTCGTTCACGACGACAGTCCACGACCCGGAGATGGCCGGCCCGGCGGTGGAGGAGGCGGCAGCTTTCGTGGACGTTCCGTCGCAGGGGGCGACTGCCGTCGTGTTCGAATGCGATCTCGCGACCCCTGTCTCCGGCACCTCCGCGGTGCAGCCCCGGACATCCCTCTGGGCAGAACCCGATCGCGACGTGGTCGAACGATGTCTCACAGCTGAGAGCGCGGTCGTCCTCGCGGGACCTGGTGTCGTGAGGAGCGGCCAGGTGCCGGCCCTGCACGACCTCGCGGCGTCTGCGTGCCTCGGAGTCCTCAACACGTGGGGAGCCAAGGGTGTGTTCGACTGGCGCAGCAGACACCATCTGGCGACAGGGGGCCTCCAGCGCGACGACTTCCGCCTCGCCGGTCTCGACGACACGGAACTGGTTGTCTGCCTGGGCGTGGATCGTGCGGAAACCCCGGACGGCCCCTGGACGGAACGAGCGCTGGATGTCGATCCCGCACAGATCGGACCCTTGTCGGAGCTGTGGAAGCACTCTGCTCGGGAGATACCTGTCGTCCCACTACGCCGTCTCCTCGCCGAGGTCGTCCAAGGGGCATGGGCACTGGGCGACCGCGACGTGCTCCATCCGGCAAAGGCGGTCCAGCACCTCTCCGAGGGCATCGGCCCTCGCGGATCCGTGGCTGCCGATCCCGGCCCTGCGGGGCTCTGGCTGGCTCGTTCCTTCGCCACGCGAAGGGTCGGTGATGCGAGCATCCCCGCCCGGCCCGGGACGGAGGGATGGGCTGCGGCATGCGCTCTCGTCGATGGGCTCACCAACCCGGCGGCGGGGACTGTTGCGGTCGTGGACGAGCGTGGCGAGGACATCGCCCTCGAGCTGTGCGAAGTGGGGAAGCGCCACGGCGTGGGGATTCCCGTCCTGGTCTGGAAGGACGGGAAGGGGACCACCGTGGGCGAGCACGCGAGGATCGTCGTGGAGCTCGTGTCAGGGCAACGGGAGCTGACACATTTGGAGGTCGACTTGGAGCGGACAGGAGACCTCGTCGAGGCTGCCGGTCCTGTGGTGGCCTGGGATGCCCCGGATGCTCCCGACTCGCCGGATTCCGGAAGCCCGTCCGGGCCCGCTTCGCGGAGGTAGCCTTGCGGACGCAACGCGCCGACGTCGACCGGGAGAAGTGACATGCCGGAGCAGTTGAAGACCGCGTACCAGTTCTCACGAATCGCGATCGGAGCGGCTGCGTTCCTGGCACCGGGGGTCTTCGGGAAGATCGCCTTCGGGGGAGAGGGTGGCGGTCGCGGGTCGGCAGTGCTCTCCCGCATGGCCGGTATCCGTGACATCGCGCTGGGGCTGGGACAAGTCCTCGGAGAACGTCACGGCTCGGCGCGTGGCTTCTACGAAGGCGCCGCGCTCGCCGACATCGGCGACATGTTCGCGTTCGGGATCGGGGTGCTCACAGGCGACATCTCCAAGCCCAAAGCCGTGGTGGGCATGGCTGTTGCGGGCAGCGGGGCAGCACTCGGAATCCTCTACGCGAGGGCCCGCGACACGGGAGACGACCTCGACGCCGAGCTGGCGGAGCTCACGCGGACCGCTGCAGCCGTCGAGGACATGGGCTGATCGAGCCCGCTTGGGCGAGTCCTGATTGCCTCAGCCGGCCGGGAGCTCAGCCGGCGGTCGAGTGCATCCGCCCAGCGCGTGGTGCCTTTGCAGGCATCGGCACCACGTTGCCGTCACGGGGCGATACAGCCACGATCTCGTCGAAGATCAGGTCGTAGGTATCGACGCGAGCGGTGAGCCACGTGGCCGGGCAAAGGTCAGTGCAGAAGGTGACGTCCCCGAGGCCCAGTTGACCCGCACCCACGCTCTCGACTTCGAGGAGCCCGTCCAGGTAATCGGTACACCGACGTACACCCAGCCAGACTTCGATCGGCGGGCGGTCTATCCAATCCCCGCGACCGTCGAGCACGCCGAGGGTGGCGGGAGAGGCGAGCACCTCCCCCCCGGGTGCGAACCAGGCGAGGGCTCCGGGGATTCGCGTGAGGCGGGCTCCGATCCCGGTTGCGAGAGCCATTGAGCGAACGAGGATGTTGCGCGGGGCGTCCTCCCCGAGGAATTGGCCGTCCGGGCCGAGCTTCGAGGTCCGGAGCCGCACGAAGGCCCGGTGCGCTCCCACCGCATGGTGCGCATCGGGCAACAGGTCTGCCTGTAGGGATGCACGGCCCAGGGATCCCGGCATGGTGTGGTTTCCGAACTCCCCACTTCCGATCGCGTCGAGCGCATCAGCGTCGGTTGATCTCCCATCCAGGCTTTCGGGATACGGTCGGTCGACCACGTCCACGACGATCCGTATGCCATCGGGGGTCGTGGTGGAGAGGGCGCGACTCCGATGGATCCATCCGGCTTCACCCGTTACGGGTGTCTCGCGCGACCAAGGGCCGATGTCGTCGAGTGCATCCGAGAGCGAGGAGCGCTTCGGTGCTCGTTCGAAGAGAACGAATGCCGTGTGCATGTAGCGATATCGCAACTTCTCGGATGACCTGGCCGTCATGTGTCCTCTTCGCCTTCCAGTCCGTTCTCGGATTCGACATGTGACGTCCCTGTCCGGGACACATCGACATGCTGACGGGTGAGCCTGAGCCGGCAGTTAGCGGACGCTGAACGTTGGGTGAGAATAGGGTCCCCCGATCAGGCGGTCGGGGGATTTCCGGGAGCTCGCGGTGGGGATGGGATCCGGTTCCGGCTCGTGTCACTAGGCCGTGACGGTCACGGCGGGCAGGGCACCGGCCGAGGCCTGGACGGCTAGGGCATCACGGTCCGGGAGTCCCGCTTCGACCTTGGGGAGCACGTCGAGGACCGCGAATCGGCTGGGGATCTCGGCTCTCGTGAGGCGAGACCTCGCCATGCCGAGGACGTCGCGCACCAGATCCTCGGGCTCGCGTCGAGACCGAGGTGCAGGCCTCAG
>QWHP01000148.1 GCA_021404985.1 Actinobacteria bacterium ATB1 | reverse complement strand
CGGCTGGCCACGTCCGCCGATCGCCATGACGGCCATGAGCGTCGCCTCGAGATCGTCGCCGAGGGAACCGTTCTCGAGGACGAGTGGCTGGAGGTAGTGCAGGTACCAGCCGTCGTTCGACGGACAGGCGAACGCTGGCACGTCGATGGGTATCGGGTTCCCGGCGAGGTAGCATTTGATCGCTACGTTGGCGTCCTGTGGGAGGGCACGTGCCGATTCGTCGGACACGAGGCCACTGAGCGTTCCCACCAAGAGGCCGAGAGCGGCGAGGCCGACCAGAGACCGACGCCAATCACTCACTCTCTGCCTCACACCCATTGTCCAGCCCATCCGCAGGACCCTTCCATCTGCCTTCAATGCCAACCCCGGAGCGGCCGGATCATCGTCGGTTCCTCACAGTCCGCCACATGTCGACCGGGCGAGAACGCACGAACACTGGGCACGGTCGTTCCCCGTACGTCGGACATTCGCTCCGTGTGCCGGTCGTTCCTGCCCGCCCACCTGCATGGATGAAATCCGCGAGGATGTGGTGGGAGGATCCTACAGACAGGTGTCCCGGTGGCGCCATCGCGGTTGCACGACCTCGGTGTGTAACGCGATGTCGAGTGACGCCACTGCACGTGGCGGAATGTCAGGTCACGCAGATCGCTCGGTCGAACGCTGCTCGTCGCCGCCCGCCTCGTCCGCGGGCTCGACCCGGGGCACGAGCGTGGGATTCACACGGTCCTCGACGACTTCGTTGGTGATGACGCACTGCGTCACGTCACGACGGGAGGGGATCTCGTACATGACGTTCATGAGGACTTCCTCGAGGATGGCCCTCAGACCACGAGCACCCGTGGAACGAGCGATCGCCTGCTCGGCGATCGCCGTCAAGGCGTCGTCGGTGAACTTGAGCTCGACACCGTCGAACTCGAAGAACTTGCGGTACTGCTTCACCAATGCGTTGCGAGTCTCGACGAGGATGCGGACCAGCGCGTCCGTGTCGAGGCTGTGCACGGCCGAGATGACGGGGAGGCGACCGATGAACTCGGGGATGAGCCCGAACTTGATCAGGTCTTCGGGCAGGACCTGAGCGAAGACCTCGCCGAGGTCCTTCTCCTCGAAGCGGCGGACGTCGGCACCGAAGCCGATTCCCTTGTTGCCGATCCGGCGTTCGATGATCTTCTCGAGCCCGGCGAAAGCACCCCCGCAGATGAAGAGGATGTTCGTCGTGTCGATCTGGATGAACTCCTGGTGTGGATGCTTGCGTCCACCCTGGGGAGGTACGGACGCCGTCGTGCCCTCGAGGATCTTGAGGAGGGCCTGCTGCACACCCTCACCGGACACATCGCGTGTGATCGACGGGTTCTCGCTCTTGCGGGCGATCTTGTCGACCTCGTCGATGTAGATGATCCCAGTCTCGGCCTTCTTGACGTCGTAGTCGGCCGCCTGGATCAGCTTGAGGAGGATGTTCTCGACGTCCTCGCCGACGTAGCCGGCCTCGGTGAGCGCGGTGGCGTCGGCGATGGCGAAGGGGACGTTCAGCATCTTGGCGAGCGTCTGGGCGAGGAGGGTCTTCCCACAACCGGTCGGGCCGAGGAGCATGATGTTGGACTTCTGGAGCTCGACGTCGCCCTCACCCTGGGCGCCGACCCGGACGCGCTTGTAGTGGTTGTACACCGCGACCGAGAGCGCCTTCTTCGCCTCCTCCTGTCCGATGATGTAGTCGTCGAGGAACTCGAAGATCTCCTTCGGGGTGGGCAGCTCGTCGAGGCCGAGGTCGTGTGCCTCCGAGAGCTCCTCCTCGATGATCTCGTTGCAGAGCTCGATGCACTCGTCGCAGATGTACACACCGGGACCGGCGATGAGCTTCTTCACCTGCTTCTGGGACTTGCCGCAGAAGCTGCACTTGAGGAGTTCTCCCCCGTCACCAAATTTCGCCACGTCCCGACTCCTTCGGCGGTCGCTTCTGCATCGGCCCCTCGGAACCACCGGTGAAACCCTTCTCCCGTGGTTTCTCCCGGGGCTCCCCCCTCACCTGCTGATTCTCTGCGTTCCTCTCGACGGCTCTGATTGCTGCATCCACGAGGCTGCCCACGTCCCCTTCAGGAGGCGGCGCGCAGCTTGCGGGACTCGATCACGCTGTCGATCATGCCGTATTCCTTGGCCTCCTCGGCAGTCATGATGAAGTCACGGTCCGTGTCCTTGGAGACCCTCTCGAGCGGCTGGCCCGTGTGGTTCGCGAGGATCTGGTTGAGCGTGTCCTTCATGCGGACGATCTCGCGAGCCTGGATCTCGATGTCGACAGCCTGCCCCTGGGCGCCACCGTGGGGCTGGTGGATCAGGATCCTCGAGTTCGGGAGCGCGTGTCGCTTGCCGGGGGCACCGGCCGCGAGGAGGACGGCTGCGGCGGAGGCCGCAAGACCCATGCAGATCGTCGAGACGTCGGGCTTGATGTACTGCATCGTGTCGTACATGGCCATGAGGCCATCGATCTCGCCCCCGGGCGAGTTGATGTACAGGGCGATGTCCTTCTCGGGATCCTCGCTCTCGAGGAACAGGAGCTGGGCCATCACGACGTTGGCGACCTCTGCGTTCACCGGCCAGCCGAGGAAGATGATGCGGTCCTTGAGGAGCCTGGAGTAGATGTCGAACGCCCGCTCGCCACGGTTCGTCTGCTCGATGACTGTCGGGATGAGACCTTGCATGCTCTTCTCGCTCGTCCTTCGATCGTCTTACTTCGTCTCGAATGACCGTCGGCCCCCGGTGCGCAAACTTGAAGCCGGTCACCTCGAATGGAGCGTCCTGACCTCTGGCTCGGTGACCTCAGGGGCGTCCCGGCACTCCCCCACACTAGCCCCGATGCGGAGGGGCTGGCTCGGCTCTTGGAAGATCGCCAGGAGTCAGACCAGCGAGTCCGCGAATTCGCCTTCAGGTCAAGTCTGCGACTCGGCCTCTTCGGCCTCTTCGGCCTCTTCGGCTGTGACGTCAGGTCCGGGCGAGTCGTCTCCGGCGGCCTCGGAGGCCTCGGCGGCGGATTTTGCCTTTCCCTCGCCGGCTGCCCCGGCGCTTTCTCCCGTGGGGACTTCCGCCTCGTCACCGGCTTCGAGCTCGGCTCCGGCTTCGAGCTCGGCTTCGGGTTCGTCGAAGTCGACCGGCGACCCGTTTGCGTCGAGGACGGAGACGTTCTCGAGAATCCAGCCGAGCGACTTGCCGCGCACGATCCCGGCAGCGATCCCGCCGAGACGTCCTGTCTTGCGGAGCTCCTTCAGCACCTTCTCCGGCTTGCGGTCCGACTGGGCGGCCAGAATCGCGACCTGCTGTCCGATCTCCTCCGCCGTCGGCTCGATGCCGTTCTCCTCGGCGACCGCTTGGAGGACGAGCGAGGTCCGGATCCGGGTGCGTGCCACGTCCCGCATCGAAGCCTTGAGGTCGTCGATCGATTCGCCCGTGTTCTGCAGGTACTGGGCGATCGACACGCCGCGGTGGCCGAGGTCGTGTTCGAGCTCGTGGAGCTGGGCGTCGACCTCTTCGTCGACGAGACTCTCGCTGATCGCGAGCCCCGTCCGCTCAGCGATCGCCGAGATGGCCTTCTCCTGCGCCTCGGCCCTGGCCCGCTGCCGGTTGTATACGGTCAGAGTGCGTGAGATCTCGCCACGGAGCTCGTCGACGGTGTCGAACTCCGATGACTCCTCGACCCACTCGTCGGTGACCTCCGGTTTGACGACCTCGCGCACCTCCTTCACGAGCACGGAGAAGGTGGCCTCCTCACCGGCGTGCTCGCCTGCGGAGTCAGGTAGAACCTCGTTGAACTTGAGGATCTCGCCGGCCCGAGCGCCGTCGAGCTTCTCGTCGAGCTTGTCTACGAGCCGGCCGGACCCGACGTGATACATGATGTCGCTCTTCGTGAGCGCGTCGATCTTGTCGCCGTGGATCGTCGTCTCGAGGTTCATGACGACGTGGTCATCCTCGCGGGCGGAGCGATGGACCTCTTCGGTCGTCGCGAACCGGGTTCGCAGGACCTCGATCTGCTCGGCGATCTCGTCCTCTGTAGGCTCGAGCGCGACATCGAGTTCGATCTTGAGATCGGAGAGATCGCCGATCGTGATCTCGGGGCGCGTGTCGACCGTCGCGGTGAACAGGAGGGACCCGTCCTCGCCGTCGTCGATCTCCTCCACCTCGGGGCGCCCGATCACGTCGAGCTCCTCCGCGTCGATCGCCTCGGCGAGGGCGCGCGGCAGGGCGATGCGAACGGCTTCCTGGCGGATCGTGTCGGCGCCGATGTGCCGCTCGAGGACCGGGCGGGGGACCTTTCCCTTGCGGAACCCGTGGATGTTGACGTCGCGGGAGAGGTCGCGTGCTGCCTGATCGAGCGAGGGTTTGAGGTCGTCGGTGCTGACTTCCACCTCGAGACGGACCTTGTTGTCTTCGAGGGTCGTGGCTGTGGTCTTCAAGCGGGGTCCTGGGCTCGTGGTCGTGGGTGGTCGTGGCGGCGACAACCCGGATAAGGTGCGGGTGCGTGTGATGCCGGCGCCTGGGCATCCCCGGCCGAACAGGTGCGGGGCATCGGGAGTCTACCGAGTGCACCTTCCGGACGCCTGATCACCGTGACCCGATCGCCGAGGCCGGATCGCCCGGTGCCCGAGACAGGATCATGACAAATCGGATCGTGATGTACACCACCGCGTGGTGCGGCTACTGCCGCAGGCTCAAGCGCGCGCTGTGGCACCGCGGCGTGGACGTCGAGGAGATCGACATCGAGAGACATCCCGAGCACGGCGAGATGATCGAGGCGCTCACAGGCGGCTTTCGCACGGTCCCCACGGTGAAGATCGGAGAGACCTATCTCGTCAATCCCAGCGCAGACGAACTACTCGCCGTCGCCCGAGGCGTCTAGCCGCATCAGACGGTCGGAACCCGACGGCCGAGACGACGCACCAGCTATCTTGGCACCACCGGGCTGTGGCGCAGTTTGGTTAGCGCACCTGCTTTGGGAGCAGGGGGTCGCCGGTTCAAATCCGGCCAGCCCGACAAGACGCAGGCCACCGCACTCGAGTGGTCCCCGAATGCCGGATATCCGTCATTTCAGGACACCTCGAATCCATGCGTGTCGAATTTCAGAGTGGTGGCGTTCTCGGTGACGGCGCGGATCGTGTCTTCGGCGAAGCCCTCGGCCGACGTCGCCTCGATCTCGACGGTGACGGTGACATCGGTGCCGGCGTGCTTGGCGAGTTGGGCGACGATGAACTCGGCGATCTCTCCGGCTTTGGCGCCGAGACGGACCGGGTCCTCGAGCGTGATGTGGCCGTGGAACCGGCGAGGCTGGGCCTTGACATCGAGCGTGGGTTCGTCCGAGGTGTGTTCATGGGTGGCGGAGATCCCGGGTGCGAGCCTCACCCACTCCCCCCGCGCCACCTTCTCGGTGATCGTCGTGGACGCCACACCCAGCTCAAGGAGCTGGGAGCGTGACACCACGTTGTGCTGGGCGAGCGCAACCCGGCGATGGTGCGCAATTGCCGGTATGCCGTCATTTCGGCACACATCGTGCCATCCGGGTGTGACACAGACTCTCGCTCAACTCCCGGCATCGATCACCTCGTAGATCTCATGCGCGACCCAGCGCTTGGCGCGGCCCGGGATCGGGTCGATCTCGGTCAGCATGCCCAGCTCTTGGAGGCTGCGGATGTAGTTCATCGCCGACTGTGGCGTTACGGCGAGTGCCTCGGACACGCGTTTGGCGGTGACCACCGGGTTCTCGACCAGTAGGTCGACGACCTCGCCGAGGCGGGCCCGCGATGCAGTCACCCGTCGGCGATACATCTCGCGGATGTCGGAGAGACGCTCGGCCCGGTCGAGCGCATCCTTGGCCTGGACGGCGACGCCACGGAGGAAGAAGCGGAGCCACTCTTCGACCTCGCCGCGTTCCCGCACCGCTTGAAGTCTTTCGTAGTACTCGGTTCGGTGCGTCTCGAACCAGGCACTCAGATACAGGAGCGGTTCTGGCAGGAGATCCCAGGAGCGCAGCAGGAAGACGATCAGAAGACGGCCGAGCCGTCCGTTCCCGTCGAGGAACGGGTGGATCGTCTCGAACTGGTAGTGGGCCATAGCACAGTGGGCCAGAGGTGGAAGCCCCGGCTCCGAATGAAGGTATGTCTCGAACTCTCCGAGCAGCTTCCCGAGCGTGTCCGGCGGCGGAGGAACGAACGTCGCTGTCTCGATCGTGGCACCGGCCGGTCCGATCCAGTTCTGAGACGTGCGGATCTCGCCCCGTCGGCGCTCGGCGCCACGAACGTCCTCCAACAGCACCTCGTGCACCTCGCGCAGGAGCCGCATGCACACCGGCAGCTCGTCGAGCAGGTCGAGTCCGCGTCTGAGACCTCTGATGTAGTTGACGACCTCACCGACGTCCCCGGTCGCCTGAACACCGCGGGCCTGGACATCCAGGACGTCCGAGAGGGAGGCCTGCGTACCCTCGATACGGGAGCTCGCAAGGGCCTCGCGTGTGACATAGGGGAGGATGAGCACGTTCGGGTCGGGCAGATGACGGCCCGCCCCGGCGAGCCGCCCGAGCGCCCTGTCCGCCTCCGAAAGCACGAGCACCGTCTCGGCGTCGAGTTCAGGCCGAGGCGGGACGGGCGCCGGAAGGTAGACGTGACAGCCGTGACGTCCAGGCGTGCGTATGACTTCACCGAAGTCGGGAGCCCCAAAGTCTCCTGGATCCACAGTGAGAAGGTACAACGAACCTGGGGATACCTTTGGGCCTTTGCGGTCGGTGGCCAAAGAACTTTGGACCTCAGAAGCAAGGCAGGCGGCCTTCACGATGGTGGCCCTCCCCGCTCCCAGAATATCGACCACTTGTAGTTGACCGATGTCACGTCGAAGTAGGTGTCCTGCTTGCCGGTAAAGGGCCCCACGAGATAGCGGACCTCTGTGCTGTCGTCGTCGGCTACCTGCACGAGAGCGAGACGGTGGCGGTCGCCCGTGTTGAGGGCGTGCAGGATCTCGTTGCGGGTGACGCTGAAGGTCTCTGCGCCGGCGACACGGCCCTTGACCTCGATGAAGATCCAGTCGCCGGTGGCGGGGTCGCGGGAGCGGATGTCGTAGCCCGGGTTGTTGTGGGGCATCTCCTCGGGCTCGCGGCCGAGGGTGGCC
>QWHP01000147.1 GCA_021404985.1 Actinobacteria bacterium ATB1 | reverse complement strand
AAGGCGACAGTCTCCTCCTTGGTGTCGGTGTCGACCGTACGCAGCGGTTTCGGGAGAGTGGATATGGGCTTCATGTGGCCGCGCACCACGAGCACGTCGCCGCTGGTCATCCCGCCTTCGAGGCCTCCCGCCCTGCGCGAGTGCCGGAAATAGCCTTCGGTCTCGTTCCAGCCGATCTCGTCATGGGCCTCCGAGCCCGGCCTCGCCGCCACGTCGAACGCATCGCCGAGCTCGACTCCCTTGACCGCCTGGATGCTGCAGATCGCCTGGGCAAGGAGGCCGTCGAGCTTGCGGTCCCAGTGCACGTGGCTCCCTACACCGGGCGGGAGCCCGTAGGCCAAGACCTCGAAGACCCCACCGAGGCTCTCCTGCTTCGCCTTGGCTTGCTCTATAACTGCGATCATCTCGCCCTCCGCGCCGGTCTCCCAGCAGCGGACGGGAGATGAGTCGACAGCAGCCAGGTCGCCGGGACCCGGACGTGCGGAAGGGACGATTCGCACCGGCCCGATTCCGACCACGTGGCTGACGATCTCAACGCCGGCACCGCGCAGGAGGGCCTTCGCGAACACTCCGGCCGTAACGCGCGCCGCCGTCTCACGCGCGGAGGCGCGTTCGAGGATGTTGCGTGCGTCGTCGAATCCGTACTTCTGCATTCCGGCCAGATCGGCGTGGCCCGGCCGAGGCTCCGTCAGACGCCGCTTCGGGGACCCCGGATGCGGCGACATCTCCTCCTCCCACTTCCACCATTCGGTGTTTCGGACCAGGACCGCCACGGGAGAGCCGAGAGTCCTACCGTGGCGCAGTCCCCCGAGGAGCTCGAGCTCGTCCTGTTCGAGCGCCATGCGGGGTCCGCGCCCGTAGCCGAGGCGCCTTCTCGCGAGCTCGGCGGTTATCTCGGCCTCGGCAACGGGTATCCCGGCCGGCAGGCCCTCGAGTATGACGGTGAGGCCGGGTCCGTGGGACTCCCCGGCCGTCAGGAATCGGAGCATCCCGCCCAGCCTACAAGGAACCCCGACACCCGCTCCTCGCACGCAACTCGCGGACAACGCCCGCGGGTTGAACACACACGTGGGCGGATCCAGACATCACAGACGTGACTCAATCCGCCCACGTCCACACCAAGACCACACAACCGACACACGTGGGCGGATCCAGATACCACAAACGTGACTCAATCCGCCCACGTCGACGGCACGGGACGCTAAATGCTCAGGGAGTGGACGCGGCCGACGAGGTCGAGTCCGTGGGTGCCAGGGAGGCGAAGGGGTCGTCACGGACGGACTTGCCGGCGAACTCGGCGGGTAGGTCGGCCTTTGCCGCATCCACGCTCGTTCCACTCGATCCACCCGTGGCCTCGCCCTCCGTGCCCGGAGCGGGGGCGGTGCCCGTGTCGGGTGCGGTCGAGCCCGCGTTCCCCGTACTTCCTGTGTTGCCCGTGCCTCCGGTCGAAGTGTTCGGGGAGGTCGCGTCCGCCTCGGCGCTCGGCGCAGCCGCACCGGGGCTTCCGCCGGAAGGTTCGTCCTTCCCGCCGAAGACGAGCGGCTTCACCACGAACATGAACAGGGCTACCGCACAGAGGACTCCGAGGATTCCGAGGAGCACCTTGTTCGGGGCCTGCTTCGATCCGGCTCCTGCCTCTGTCATCTCGAGCTTGGACATCTTTGTGACCCTCCCGTCACTTGCCACCCGAGCTCTCGGGTGCCTCTGTCGCCTGTGCTGCCTGGTCCCCGGCGGGAGCCACACCTGCGGCTTCCGTGGTGAAGGCTCGTCCCGAGAGTGACACGGCCACTGTCTGGGCGCCTCCGCCGTTACTCGCCGCTGTGCCACTGCTACTGCTCCCACTCCCAGCCGCGTCGGAGGACGAGGAACTCGGCGAGATCTGCATCTGGTCGAACGTCACGAGGCGGGGCATCTTTGTCGGATCCATGAGTGCTGCGAGGAAGAGCGTCACGTTCTTGTAGGTCCCGTTCGTCTCGAGCTGGAAGTTCATCGTCGAGAGGTCAGCGCCGGGTGTGGGCTGGGACACGGTTACGCTCGGCAGCTCGACGTTGTTGTCCGTCGCCACTTTCTGGATCGCCGCGATCAGGCCCTGTTCGTCGGCGACCTCGGGGGCCGCTTGCTGCAACGCGACGAGCTGGCTGTCGATCTCGCTCTCTTGCTCCTTGAGCTGTTGGAGTCCGGCGAGCTCGCCTTGGAGGGTCATCTGCTCGGTCTTGGCGTCCTCGATCTCGCTGTTCACCTGGCTGAGCTCGTCGCTCGCAGGCTTGTAGAGGAAGAGGAACCAGGCAACGAGGATGATCAGCCCGACGAGGAGTCCTACAACGCTCAGTGCCTTGGTCTTCACGGCGTACCCCCTGTCGTCTGGGGTGCTCCCGCACCCGCCCCGCCGGAGGCCGCGTACTGGCTGGACCTTCCGGATCCGACCGCCGAACCGATCTCCATGTCGGACGTGAATCCCACGACGTTGCAGAGGCCGGAACCGGACTTAGTCGAGCTCGACACCCATACACTGGCTACGGCAGGCCAGGCCTCCATGGTCTGGAGCCACATCGCCGAGACGTCGTGCGAACATTCCGGCTTGGAGTTGCCCAGCCCGGATCCGTTGACCTGCAGGGTCCCGAGCGTCCCACCCGCAGGCTGCACCGTCCCCGCCGTGGGCGCAGACGCCGTCGCCGCTGCGTCCCCCGGATTCTGGGTGGCTGTGGCCGAGGCGGACGCTCCGGCCTGTGCCCCGCCTCCACCGCCCGTGAAGTTCAGGGAAGTCAGCCACGTCCCGTCGGGGATCACAATCGCCAACTGGTTGAGGAGTGCCGGCAGCGAGACCTCGCCGGACACGGCTCCACTCAGGGCGGTCGAGCGGCCGGACACGTCGGCCTGCTTCTGGACCACTGCTTGGAGCGCCGGATCGTCGATCTGCGTCTGGATGGCCGCGATCTGATCCTGTTCTGTCGCGAGCTCCTCCTTGGCAGAAGAAACGGCTTGGCTCTTCATCATCCACACGCCGGCGAGGACGAGCACGAGAGCGCCGAGCCCACCGATGACGTAGAACTTGACCTTGGCGGCGGCCCTCTGCTTGCCGATCTCGGGTGGCAGGAGGTTGATCCGGCGTGGCTTCACGGGCCGGACCGGCTGCGTGCCCTCCTCGGGAGGCCTGACCTCCGTGTACTGGGGCGAGTCCGCCTCGTGTCGAGTCGCACTCGGGAGTGTCTGTGTTGCTGTCATTGCCTCTCTCCAAGGGCGAGTCCGACAGGTACGGAGATCAGCGGCTCCGCCTCCGCTAGTTGCTCCGGTGTGAGGCCCAGGGCACCGAGCCGGACCGAGGCGAGGGGGTGTCCGTACTCGGTTGCGATTCCGGTCGCCGAGGCAAGGCGAGGAGCGAGGTCCTCGATGCAGGAGCCACCCCCGGTGAGGACGACCCTGGTTAGGCCCGTCGACTCCGGTTGGGCGCTGTAGTAGTCGAGAGACCCCCGCACCTCCTCGAGCACTGAGTTCGTACGGTCCTCGATGATGCGCTTCGCCTCGTCGGGCACCCCGCCGAAAGCAGCCTGGCGCTTGAGCATCTCGGCCTCTTCGGAGGTCGTCTGCAGCGCGGTCGCGAGCGCGTCGGTCACGTGCTGGCCGCCCGAGACGAGGATTCGGACGAAGCGGGGCGTGCCGTTCTCGTGCACGACGATGTTGGTGACTCCGGCGCCAATGTCGACGATCGCCTCGGCTCCATCTGCTGTCCCGGCGAATCCCGACTCGAACATCGTCGTGTTGGCGTCGCCGAGGGTGCGAAGTAGGGCCAGGGGTACGAGGTCGACGACCGTGGCGTCGAGACGGGCGTGGTCGAGCGTGCGAAGGAGACTCTCGATCATGTCCCGCTGAGCGGCGACGAGCAGCAGGCGGATCATGCGCTCGTTGTCGGTGTTCGTGAACTCCTCGAGGATCTGGAAGTCGAGGATCGCCTCGTCCACCGGGATCGGGAGCTGCTCCTGGACCTGGAATGCGAGGCTCGACTGGAGGTCGGCCTCTTCCATGTGGGGCATCTCGATCTGGCGCACGATGACCCTCTGGTTCGCGACGCCGACGATCACCTTCTTCGACTTGAAGCCGACCCTGCGCCAGAGGTCGGCGATCGTCGCACCGACCGCCTCCTCCTCGATGATCTCACCGTCGGCGACTGCACCCGGCGGCAACATGATCTGACCGAACGTGGTGAGCACAGGTGGATTCTTCTTGACGTCCACCTCTGCAGCCCGAACGGCACTGCTTCCGATATCGAGTCCTATGACACCGCTTCGACCCATGCGGCGATCCTCCCGAACGCGGGACACGTCGTACACCAAGAGGGTCGGCGTTTGGGCGGGAAACCTTGACGTTCGGCTCAGCCCCACAGGTCGTAAGGCTCAGACCCGGCCTGGCCCGTTCGTCTCAGAGACGCCCGAGGTAGAGATCTGCCAGGGGTTCGGCGACGAGGATCCCGAGGAACGCGCCGATCGCGAGGAACACACCGAAGGGGATGGGATCACGCCGCTTCTTCTTTCCCCCCGCCCGCATGGCCAGCCCGACCACGGCACCGGTGAGGAATCCGAGGAACAGGCCGATCACGACGTAGCGCGGCCCGAGCCAGCCGAGATAGAGACCGAGGACGCCGGCGAGCTTCACGTCCCCGAAGCCCATGGCGTCCTCCCCGAAAGCTGCGCCCCCCACGGCGGCGATTGCCCAGAAGAGGGCGAACGACGCGACGGCGCATATGAGGGAGTCACGCAGCCGGTTCCAGTCGCCCGTCGCAGCCGTGGCAGCAACGACGAGGGCGAGTCCGACGAAGAAGGTCGTGTACACGATGGGGTTCGGCAGGCGATAGACCCGGGCGTCGATGACGGCGAGGGCCAGGAGCGCCGCGAGCAGGACGGCCGAGAGGGCGAACTCCCAGCCGAGTCCGCCGAAGCGCCAGTAGACGGCGAGCCAGAGCGCCGCGCAGCCGGCTTCCACGAGGGGGTACTGGACGGAGATGGAGGACCCGCAGTTCCGGCAGCGTCCCCGCAGGATCAGCCACGACAGGACCGGGATGTTGTCGTAGGCCTTGATCTCGTATCCGCACGCGGGGCACGAAGACGGCGGCCGGACGATCGACTCGCCGGCGGGGACGCGTGCGATCACGACGTTGAGGAACGACCCGATGACGAGGCCGAAGAGGACCACTGCCACCGGGACGAGAACGTCCGCTGCACCTGATGACATCGAGACGGGACCCTACCCCAAGCGCCGGCCGTGTCCGGACACGCGAGAGGGGGAGCGGCCCTGCCGCTCCCCCTCTCGGATTCTTCTGATGCCGTTCGGGCTCTAGGCCCTCAGGATCACCAGCCGTCCTGGCTCGGCAGAGCTGCCACGGCTGCTGCGGTGCAGTTCGCCATGGTGCCCGAACCGTAGTAGGTGCCGGCGTTGGCGCCCGTGGCGATGTCGCCGAGAACGAACGTCGTTCCGGCCTCCGACCGGGCCTCGAGGCAGACGACCTGGTCGTTCGCCGCGTCTATCCGGGTGTAGACCTCCTTCGGGTCAGTCGAAGCAGCGTTCTGCCACGTCAGTGACGGCTCGATGGCGTCCATCGTCGCCGGTGTGGCGTTGTACGCCTCGTTGTCCGTGTAGAAGGTCTTCTCCGCGGTCAGGGCGTTGCGAAGCGAAGACTGGGCAGCACGGTCCTGGGCCCGCTGGCGGGCACCGAGGAACGTGGGGATTGCGATGGCGATGAGGATGGCGATGATGAGGACGACGACCATGAGCTCGATGAGCGTGAAGCCCTCTTCCCTCTCCTTCAACGCCAGAAGGCGCTTGTGCACGGTTTACCTCCGTGGTTGCGGTTGGGTCCGCAAGCGCCCTGGTGTCCTCTGCGCCTGTCCTGTGCCAGGTAGCCCGGCTGACTCCTGCTGCTCGACAAGGGAAATGCCAATGATGCCGCTGCGAGTCCCGTGGCTTTGCGACCCCGCATCGCTGCGGGTGTGCCTTTGTCCGGACCGGCCAGACCGCTTGCTGTTTGTCTCTGTCACGGTCGATCGCGCGCACGAGTGGCCCGCGGTTGCTGCCAGGGCGGGGTCAGGTCGTCGCGGTCGCTGCCTCCATCTGGATGCACCCGATCTTCTCGAACGACCCGACGTGGTTCCAGGCGGGTGACCTCTGGGTCCACATGCGGGCAGGGTCCTACGCGGCCAGCGGCGCCGTGTTGAACGTGTACGAGGCCCACCCCGCCTTCGTCGCCATGCCGGGCTACGCCCTCGTGCTCGCACCGCCCGCAGCTCTCAGCGACACACTGCGCCTCGTCGAAGGTCTGCCCAACCCGGTGTCACAACCGAGCGCATGGCTTCCCCTTCTCACATGGGCGATGGGACTGAGCTTCGTCCTCTACCTCGGCGCGGGACGCCTGATGACAACGAGCACCCGCGACCGCCGCCTCGTCGTGCTGACGATGGCGTCGATGTTCCCCCTCGTGGTCATCCCCGCCGGCTTCCTCATGGGCCACCTCGAGGACGTACTGGTGCTCGGCCTCCTGTTCCTGGCGACCGCGGCGATCGTGGCGGAGCGGCACATGACCGCCGCCCTCTTCGTCGCTCTGGCCCTCTGCTTGAAACAGACGACGCTCCTCGCCGTGCCGCTCCTCCTCCTCCAGGTGCCGCGCACGGACCGCATCCGTTGGCTCGTCTACGTCCTGGGACCTGCTGCCGTCCTCGCGATCGGGGCTCTCGCAGTGGACTGGCCCCATGCCTCCAAGGCTCTTCTCGGCGCCGAGACCTTCCCCGAGCTCGGACATCCGCTTCCCTGGATTCCCGACACGGGGACCGTGGCTGCGGGGCCCTGGCGGCTCCTGGCAATCGTCTTCGCCGTTGGAGTCGCCCTGTGGATCGGACACACCAGGTCGACGGTGCACCTCGTGGCTGCGCTCGCCGTGGTGTTCCTGGCGCGCCTGCCGGCAGAACCCGTGTGGCACTCCTACTACCTGAGCACCGCCCTCGGCTTCGCGCTCGTCCACGAGGCGATGAGCTCCGGACGTGTCTGGCGCACGGCTTGGGGAGGCGTCGCCTGTCTCGCCTGGTTCCTGGTCCGCCCACCCGACTGGCTCTGGTTCCCCGTTCTCCTGGGCTTGGGAGCCTTCACGTTCTGGCACGTGGTCCGCACGACCGTCACCGCACGCCGTGCCGTCTGGACGGCATCCCTCTCACCACTCGTCGGCCCAGACGGCGGCTGAGGCGTCGACGTCGCAAGCCGGCACGTTCCCGGTCGAACCGAAGCGCTGCTGGCTGTCGTGGGTCATCCGCAGGTAGAAGCACCTGCCGGTGACGGAACGTGAGCCGAGGACGACCGTCGCCCCGTTCCAGGGTGCTGCAGGGTCGAGATAGAGGCTGACCTCCTTGGGGTCGGTCGACGGACCTGGGACGAACGTCAAGGCGGACTCCATCTGCTGGAGCTCGACCGGATCTTCCGTGTACGTCCGGGCGTCGCTGTACCACGCCATCTCCGCCCCGGCTGCGGTCCGCAGCTCGGACTGGGCCGCCCTGTCCTGTGTCCTCGACCGGACGGAGTACCACACGGGGATGGCGATGACTATCAGGATCGCGATGATGAGGAGCACGACCGTCAGCTCCATGAGCGAGAATCCCCGGTCGCTGTTCCCTGCTCGCACTCCGACCTCTCCCTACGCGGACGTTGCAATCCTCTTATCGGCCCCGGTGCGGGGATTCCGACCGCCGAGGTGGCGAAATGGTGCCATGGGCCTAGGCCGGGATGGGCCATGTCCCCATGGTGCCCGGCGCGCCCACGAGGGGGTTCTCGACCCACCTGGGCAGCCGACTCCGCGCCTCCCGTGCCTGCCCATGCTCGCTCCCGCGTGTTCGATCCGGGGGCCGCTACTGAATCAGGTTGATGATGTTGAACATCGGCATGTACAGGGCGATGAGCATCCCGCCCACTGCCAGACCCATCACCAGGATGAGGAGGGGCTCGATCAGGCTCGTCAGGGCCTGCACGAGGGCTTCGACTTCGCCCTCGTAGAAGATGGCGATCTTCTCGAGCATGGTGTCGAGGGCGCCGGTCTCCTCGCCCACGGCCATCATCTGGACGACCATCGGCGGGAAGACGTCGTGCTCCGTCAACGGCCTGGCGAGGCTGTCGCCGCGCTTCACTGCGAGCTTCACGTCCTCGACAGCCTCGCGGACGACGCAGTTGTTCACCGTGTCGCCCACGATGTCGAGGGCTTCGAGGATCGGCACACCGGACCGGAGCAGCACACTCAGCGTCCTGGCGAACCGTGCGAGGGCAGTCTTGTGGACCACCTGGCCGAAGATCGGGATCTTGAGCTTGACTCGGTCGAGGACCCTCCTGCCGTTCTCCGTCTTGTTCCACTTGACGAGGAAGATGATGCCGCCGACAAGGGCTGCGAAGAGGAACAGTCCCCCTATGCCGGTGATGAACTCCGAGACCTTCATCAGGACCCGCGTCGGCAGCGGCAGGGTTCCACCGAGGGACGCGTAGAGGTTCTCGAACATGGGGACGATGAAGATCAGCATCGCCGCCGTGATCAGAAGGATCAACGACATCGCCATGACCGGGTAGGTCATGGCCGACTTGACCTTCTGGCGCAACGCGACCTGGCTCTCGATCGTGTCCGCGAGACGCAGGAGGACTCCGTCGAGGACACCGCCCGACTCACCCGCCTTCACCATCGAGACGTAGAGGTCGTTGAAGACCTTGGGGTGCTTGGCGAGAGCAGCCGAGAGCCCTGTCCCTGTCTCGATGTCCTGGCGCACCTCGCCGATGACCTTGGCAAGCTGCTTGTTCTCGGTCTGCTCCGCAAGGATCCCGAGCGCCCGGATGAGCGACAGGCCGGAGTTGATCATCGTCGCGAACTGCCGGCTGAAGACCGCGAGGTCCTTCAGCTTGATCCGGTCGGTGATCCCCGGGATCGAGATGTCGGCCTGCAGCCCCCCTGAGCCCTTCCGGTCGATCTCGATCGGGATGTAGCCCTCCTGGCGGAGCCGCGCCGCGACAACCGACACGTTCTCGGCATCGAGCTCACCCTCGAGGACGGCGCCTGATCGATCCCTGACCTTGTACTTGAAGGTCTCACTCACTGGGCACCCCTTTCACATCCGGCCGCAGAGCCGGGCGAGGTCGGTCTGGTTCGCACAACGCTCGAGTGCGAGCTCGTAGCTGATGCGGCGCTGCTTCACGAGCTCCGCGAGGGACTGGTCCATCGTCTGCATCCCGTACTGCCCGCCCGACTGCATCGCCGAGTAGATCTGGTAGATCTTCCCCTCCCGGATCAGGTTCCGGATCGCCGGGGTGGCCACCATGACCTCTGTCGCAACGCACCTGCCTCGCGAGTCGGCCGTTCTGATGAGCTGTTGTGTCATGACCGCCTGGAGCGAGGTTGCGAGCTGCACCCGGACCTGCTGCTGCTGATGAGGCGGGAAGACGTCGATCACACGGTCGATCGACTGCGGGGCGTCCTGCGTGTGCAGGGTCGCGAAGACGAGGTGGCCGGTCTCGGACGCCGTGAGGGCCGTCTGGATCGTCTCGAGGTCGCGCATCTCGCCGACGAGGATCACGTCTGGGTCCTGGCGCAACACGTGGCGCAGTGCGTTGGCGAAGGACTTTGTGTCCTCACCGATCTCCCTCTGGTTCACGATCGCCCTCTTGTGCCAGTGCAGGAACTCGATCGGGTCCTCCACTGTCATGATGTGCACCGGCTTGTTCGTGTTGATGATGTCGATGAGTGAGGCAAGCGTCGTCGACTTACCCGAGCCGGTCGGTCCGGTGACGAGCACGAGCCCACGGGGCAGATCGGCGAACTCGCGTACGACTTTGGGAAGCCCGAGCTGTTCGATGGGGACGATCTGGTCGGGAATCGTCCTCAGGACCGCCCCGAAGGATCCCCTCTGAACGAACAGGTTGACACGGAAGCGAGCCTTCCCCGGCAGAGGGTGGGATAGGTCGAGCTCCCAGTCCTCCTCGAAACGCTCGCGCTGCTTCTGGGTGAGGATCGCGTAGATCATGCGGCGGATGACCTGGGCGTCGAGCACGTCGAAACCCGGGATGTGGAGGAGATCGCCGTGGACGCGAACCTGCGGCGGTGACCCTGCCGTCAGATGGAGGTCGGAAGCCCCGTACTCGAGGACCTTCTCGAGGAGATCGTTGATGTGGAGGTCGAACGTCACCTGTGTCTCGGCAGCCGGTGCGTTCTGTTCCGACTCGAGCAGAGTCGGGACCTCTATGAGGCCGCTCTCTGGGGCCGGAGGAGCCGCAGCCGGGGCGACGGCCTGGACCTGCATCTGGGGTTCGGGGGGCGCCGCTCCGGGAAAGGGCGCCGACGGTGCGCCGGCCGGAGACGCTGGGGTGCCCGGTCCTCCCGTCTGGATCAGCGCCTGCCCGAGGTGCACGTCGAGATCCGACGGTGATGCGAGGGCGACGTGGACCGGGAGGTTCGATGCCTGCGACACCGCTTGGACGGCTTGGGCGCAGTTCGGGTCCCCGACTGCGACGAAGAGGCCCTCCTCGCTCACGTGCAAGGGCAGGACGCGGTATGCGCGCACGACCTCGTCAGGGACGAGCACCATCGCCTCCGGCCCGGGCTGCACGAGCTCGAGATCGATGAACGCCATGCCGAACTCCGCGGCGCGCAGCTCCGTGAGCTGCTTCTCGGGTACTCGGCCGTCGCGCAACAGAAGCTGGTCGAGAGGTACCTGCTCAGTCTGCTCCCTCTGCAGGTAAGTCTGGAGCTCCTGGTCCGCGAGAACGTCGCGCTCGCGTAGCGCTTGAGCCAGTCCGGTGGATGTGGTGGTCTGCAAACAAAGCCCCTTTCTCGTCGTCAGGATCGACACAAGACAGGGCATTCCTTGAACACCCGGCCCATGCTCCCTAGGTCGTTCGAGCCATCGCTCCGTCCCGGACGAGACACCGCGCGCTTCCGCGGAAACGCGCGTGGCGAACCTGCCCCCCTGCAGCCCGAGACGGACAACAGGGATTCCCCGAACCCGCTCACTGCCCAACTCGACGAATCACATGAATGATCGGGGTGAGGGAAGTTCCGCTCATGATTCCGCGCAAGGTGCCCGGGCAACGCTCCGAAGTCTTCAGCATGCCCACACCGGATGTCCGCTCTGCCTGCCTGTCCGTCGTGATGCCCTGTTTCAACGAGGAAGACACGATTGCTGACATCTGCAGGCACGTACTCGACTCGCCCTACACGGCCGAGCTCATCGTCGTCGACGACGCCAGCACGGATGCGAGCCTGTCCGTGCTCGCCTCGTTCGCAGCGGACCAGCGGGTCCGCGTCGTCCGCCAGCCCTGCAACATGGGCAAGGGTGCCGCCCTGCGCCGCGGTTTCTCCGAGGCTCGCTCGCCTTTCGTGGTCGTGCAGGACGCCGACCTCGAGTACAGCCCCTCGGACTGGGATTCCCTCCTCGCCCCACTCCTCGACGGCCACGCGGACGTCGTCTACGGGTCCCGGTTCCACACGAACGGCCCCCGCCGCGTCCTCTACTTCTGGCACTCGCTGGGGAACCGCTTCCTCACGGTCGTGTCGAACATGTTCACGAACCTGAACCTGACCGACATGGAAACTTGTTACAAGGCGTTCAGGCGCGAGGTCCTCGCCGGCCTCGAGATCGAGGAGGACCGCTTCGGGTTCGAGCCCGAGATCACCGCCAAGGTCGCACACGCCGGGTGGCGGGTCTACGAGGTCGGCATCTCCTACTCCGGCCGAACGTACGACGAGGGGAAGAAGATCGGTTGGCGCGACGGCGTCAGGGCACTGTTCTGCATCATGCGCTACACCCCGATCGGGGCGCGACTGCGAGGCGTGCCCCTGTCGAGGACGGTGCCCCTCGTGGAACCCGACGTGCTGCTGGAGGCCGCTGCCACACTGGCCGAGGAATCGCGTGGCATGCTCGGCCCATGAGCGCAGACGGAACCGGCGGCACCGACTGGGACCCGGTGAAGTACGAGGAGTTCAGATCAGAGCGTGAGCTGCCCTTCCACGACCTGGTCGGGATGCTTCCCCGCGTCCAAGGAGGCCGCTGTGTCGACCTGGGTTGCGGCCCGGGACGGCTCACAGCGATGCTCCACGAGCGCCTCGGCCTCGCGGAGACGCTCGGTGTCGATTCGAGCCCTGCGATGATCGCGACGGCGGCCGGGTTCGCGGGGAACGGCGTCACCTTCGAGAAGCGCGACATCTTGGACATGGCGAGATCGCACGACGCCGGATCCTTCGACCTCGTCTTCTCCAACGCCGCCCTACAGTGGCTTCCCGACCACGAGACCCTCGTTCCGGCGGTCGCACGTCTCGTCGCGCCGGGCGGATGGCTCGCAGTGCAGATCCCGGCGAACTTCGATCACCCGTCCCACACTCTCGCCGAGGAGACGAGCCGACGTCCCGAGTGGAGCGGGTACTTCGACGCAACACCTCCCGCTCCGCGCGTGCTCGACCCCGAACGCTACGCCGAACTCCTCTTCGGACTCACGATGGAGGACGTCGAGGTGCTCATGCGGGTCTACCTGCATCCCCTGCCGGGACGCGAGTCGCTCATCGACTGGGTACAGGGGACACTGCTCACCTGGTACGCCAGGTGCGTACCCGAGGACCGCTGGCCCGACTTCCTCGCCGACTACCGGGAGTCACTGGAGCAGGCACTCCCGGACCGCCGGCCGTTCCTCCTGACCTTCAAGCGGATCCTGTTCACGGCCCGGAGACCCGAATCCTGACCGACGCCATCAGGCGGTCACGCGCAGCACTTCCTCGAGAGTCGTGATCCCCTGTGCGGCCTTCAGGAGGGCATCCTGACGGAGGGTCGTCATCCCCTGCTCGATACCGGCCCGCTTGATGTCGTCGGAGCTCACCCTGTCGACGCAGAGGCGCTCGATCTCCTCGTTCACGAGGAGGATCTCGAAGATGGCGATCCGGCCCGAATACCCCGTCTTCGCGCATGCCTGGCATCCGGCCGCCCGGTAGAGGGTCGGCAGCTCGTCGAGGGATTCGGCACCGTGCCAACCTGCCTCGAGCAGGGCCTCGACCGTCGGCTGGTACGGCTCCTTGCACTTCACGCAGAGGCGGCGGGCGAGCCGCTGGCCTATCACGCAGTCGATCGCGCTCGCGACGAGGAACGGTTCGATGCCCATCTCGATGAGCCGGGTCATGACGGACGCCGAGTCGTTCGTGTGGATCGTAGAGAGCACGAGGTGGCCGGTAAGGGCAGCCTCGATACCGATCTGTGCCGTCTCGCG
>QWHP01000146.1 GCA_021404985.1 Actinobacteria bacterium ATB1 | reverse complement strand
GAACCCCCCGGACCCCAACACCGGGCACGCAACTACAGGACGATCAAGCCCTCACACCCCGGACCCACCCACAAGAACCCGCGAAGTCCCTTCGCTGCCCTGTGTTTTCGGTGTGAACAAGCCGGTCACGAGCTCGTTGCGACGGGCAGCTACCCCCCAAACCCCCGGACGGTGGCCGGCATGGGCGACCTTCGGCCGTTTCACACCAGCCACCCAGGGGCGGACCGCACGCACAGCACAATCCGGGCGCCCCGGCGCTGTCACGGCAGGCCGAGACGTCAGGTCTTGGCCCGAGCCCAGCCCCGGTTCCGCGCTTCCTCGTACGTGTCCGGGGCGAAGCTCTGCAGCTTCTCGAGTGGGACACCTTCGACCTCGGCGAACTCGGCCTCGTCGTCGCAGTCGTAGAAGGTGAAGCGGCGCTTGTCGCCCAGCCAGCGGTGCTCTTCGAACTTGGGGTGTCGCGGCATGGGCGAGAGACTACCGCCCGGATTCGGCACCCGACGAAGCGCCCCCGTCCCCCGGACCTCGTTCGGTCTCGCCTGCAGGGACGGTCTCGGGGTCCGGCCCCGCCTCAGGCGAACCAGCCCGGCCCCACAGTGCGGCGAGGTTGGAATCCCCACCGAAGACGAACTCGACGGCATAGGGGAAGCCATAGAGGAAGGCGTCCACCGTGGGATCGAGCCGTGCGCAAAGGCCGAGGAGAAGACCGAGGGTGCGCTCCACGTAGAACCAGTTTCGAGGCACCTCGAAGGCTCGCGTGATGTCACGGAAGGAAACCCTCATCTCGTCGAGGTTCCGCCAGACGTCGAACTCCGAGATGTCGATCTTGGAGAAATCCGAGATGTCGAGGTGCAGGAGCTTATCCATGTAGTGACGCACTGCCTTGCGGAAGACGGCCTCGTCGCCTCCTGCCGAGGCGAACCCCATCCGCACCATGCCCTCGACGACCTTGCCGTCGTCCCGGGTCATGTACCCGTACACGACTGTCCTCATACCTTCCTTGAATGCCTCGGGAAAGCGCGCTACGGCTCCGAAGTCGAGGAAGGTGATC
Organism: Actinobacteria bacterium ATB1; assembly: GCA_021404985.1. Taxonomy (GTDB): domain Bacteria; phylum Actinomycetota; class Acidimicrobiia; order UBA2766; family UBA2766; genus QWHP01. The sequence continues at coordinate 6,223 of QWHP01000146.1, read as the reverse complement.
GCCGGTTCGGCGCGGCCGTTGCCCGCAACCGAGCCGTCGGCGGGCAGCGCGTTGACGAAGAAGTTACCGGGGTGCGGGTCGGCGTGATAGAGGCCGTCCACGAGGAGCTGCTTGAAGTAGGCGCGAACGAGGACCTCGATCACGGCCCGGGGTTCCAGTCCGGCGGCTGTGATCGCGTCGACGTCCGTGATCTTCATCCCACCCATCCGGGTCTGGGTCAGGACCCTGTCGGTCGTGTGGCTCCAGACGACCTCCGGGAAGCGGACATGATCGTCACCGACGAAGTTTGCCGCTATCGCCTCACAGTTCAGGCCCTCCTGGGTGTACACGAGCTCCTCGCGGATCACCTCGCTCAGGTCCGCGTGGATCCGTTCGACGCGGAGCCCCGGCAGAAAAAGTGCGATGACCTTGAGGACCATGCGGACCATCGCGAGGTCGGTGTCGACGATCCTGTCGATTCCCGGGTACTGGACCTTCACCGCCACCTCGGTCCCGTCGGGCAACTCGGCCAGGTGGACCTCGCCGAGGGACGCGCTCGCGACCGGTACGGGGTCGAGGCACCCGAATCGCACCTCCAAGGGGGCACCGAGCTCGGACTCGATCCGCGGCCTGATCACGTCGAACGGCTTCGGAGGCACGGAGTCCTGCATCGACTCGAGTTCCTCGAGCCACGCGTCGGGAAGGAACCCGGTGAGCATCGAGACGACCTGGCCGATCTTCACATACACACCCTCGAGGGCCAGGAAGCCGCGCCGCGCCCGCACGGCGGCAGAGCGGTGCGTGCGCTCGAGCAGGACATCGGTCCGTCGCCTCCCCAGAACCTTGCGCACGCCGAGCACCGGGAGGTATCGCAGGAGAATCGTCGCGAACAGCCACCCAGCCCTCACCGAGCGCTTGACGAGCGACAGTCTGAACGTGAGTGCGTCAAGCATGCAGCGCAGCGTACATGGGAGGTGCTCCCCGTCGGTACTCGCCACATTCCGGCCAGGAAGGTCTTGCGGGGACCCGATGGTGGTCTCAGAGAAAGCTGCGAAGGTACTCGTCGTGGAGGTTCACGACCTCCCACAGACACTCGTCGTCGACGTCGATGTGCGCGGCGTCGGCCTCGCGTCGAAGGTGTGCGACGATGTCGAACACGTTCGGTGGAACCAGCCAACCGTCCCGCGGTCCACCGCCGTTCATCGGCCTCGACTGGGAGGCGATGTATCCGGCACACCAGTCGACGAGCCGGCGCAGGACGTCCGCATCCAGGCCTCCGCAGCGCTTGATCCTCCTCGACGCGTACGCAGTGGCGTCGTCGATGTGGAACTTGCGGGTCACCTCGGGGGGGAACGGGGCCGGAGAGAGTGCCCTCCTGTCACGGTGACGGAGCCAGACGAGCCACAGGCAGAGGAGCAGGACGACCACTGCGCCCGCGATGTAGGCGGCGTTCGTCACAACAATCCCTTCGCCTCGGCGTAGCGGAACTGGAGCTCGAGGATGGTTTCGACATCCTCGTCGGTCAGTCTTGCACCGTGCTCCTCGCCTGTCGCCCTGATGAGATCGTGGAGCGCGCCCTCGTCGGTGTCATCGGGCGCGTCCCGTTCCGCTTCGAGCATCAGGATCACGTGGCGGATCGAGATCGCCTGTCGTTGAGACCTGCTCAGGTGGTCCCAGACGTAACTCGACGCCTCTCCGATGTCGAAACCCGTGGCGTTGTGACGGCGGCGGTAGAGGAACACCGCGACCGCGATCGACACGAACACGACAACGAGGAATGGAACCGCTGCGATCCCGAACGGAGTGAGCTCGAAGGCGGTGGTCGTCTCACGACCTCCCGGATGTCGACTGGCCTTGCGTCTGAGGCGGATGCGCTGTGCGAGGAGCTTGTGGTGATAGGTCGCGTCACCGAGGTAGATCTCGGTCGACTTGGCCCGCTTGAAGTACAGGTGGCAGTCGTGCTCCCACGTGAAGCCGATGCCGCCGTGGATCTGGATGTTCTCGGCTGCACAGTGGAAGTAGGTGTCCGAGCAGTACGCCTTGGCCAGCGGGGCCACGACGGGGAGCTCCTCGTTGTCCTCTGCCGCCGCCCATCCGGCGTAGTAGGAGGCCGAACGTGCCGACTCGACCTCGAGCAACATGTCGGCGCACTTGTGCTTGATGGCCTGGAAGGACCCGATCGGGCGGCCGAACTGGACTCGAACCTTCGCGTACTCGACGGACATGTCGAGGCACTTCTGCGCCCCTCCCACCTGCTCGGCGGAGAGGGCCACCGACGCGAGGTCGAGGACCTTCGTCATGGACTCCCAGCCCTCTCCCTCGCCGCCCATGAGGCCGGCAGCAGGCACGCGCACGTCTGAGAGGGTGATCTCGGCCTGCTTGCGGGTCATGTCCATCGTGTTGAGCTTGCGCCTCTCGATGCCCGCGGTGTCGGAGGGGACGACGAAGAGACTCACGCCCTCGGCACCCGACGTGCCCTCGGCGCGTGCGGCCACGACGAGAAGATCCGCCGTATGGCCGTCGAGCACGTACGTCTTCGTGCCATTGATGACGTAGTCGCCACCGTCCTTCTTCGCGACCGCAGTGATGCCGTCCGCGTCCCATCGGCCGTTCTGCTCGGTATAGGCGAGCGTTGCAATCGTCTCACCTGAGGCGATCCCCGGAAGGTGCTCCTTCTTCTGGTCCTCCGTGCCGGCCACGAGCAAGGCGTTGCCCGCAAGGCAGACAGTGGAGAAGAACGGTGCGCAGAGAAGTGCACGACCCATCTCCTCCATCACTGCGATCAGCTCCACGTAGGTGAAGCCCGAGCCGCCATACTCCTCGGGGATGATCAGGGAGGGCCAGCCCAGCTCCATCCCGATCCGGCCCCAGATGTCGGTGTCGTAGCCGGTGTCGGTCTCCATGAGGGCGCGGACGTTCTCAGAGGACGAGTAGTTCTCGAGGAAGCTCCTCGCCCCCTTGCGTAGCTCTTCCTGTTCCTCGGTGAAGGCGAAGTTCATCTCTTCTCCCTGCCTGCAGTGTCTGGTCCGCCATCTCGCGCCGAGGATCTGCGCCGAGTTGACATGGAAATCGGTAAGGGACTCCGAAATGATGGCACGCAGGTGGCGCCATGTCCCATTCGGAGCCGACCCGGTCGGGGCGACCCGGCACCCCGAAGCGATATCGGGCGGGTGAAGAGTGTCCCTATCCGACCTTGGGCTCGCGAGGCAGGCCGAGGATGCGCTCTCCCACGATGTTCCTCTGGATCTCCGCCGTCCCGCCCCAGATGGTCTCGCTCTTCGCGAACAGATACGAAACCTGGCCGGCGTCGAGCCCGTAGTCGGGCCCGACGAGCTGCCCCTCGAGGCCGCGCAGGGACATGCCTACTTCCGTGACCCAGCGGTGGTACTCGGACCAGAAGATCTTGTTGATCGAGCCGCCGGGTCCTGGATCTCCCGTCTCTATCAGGGCAGTGAGGCTCCGATAGGCCTGGGCCTTCATGATGTGGACCATCGTGTACGCCCTGGCGAGTTGCTGGCGCACGATCGGGTCCTCCGACTTGGGGCGCCCGTCCGAGCCGATCCGCTCCTTGGCCGTGTCGATGAAGCCGTCGAGCTCACGCCGGAAGCGCAGCGCCTGTGTGGTGACGGACGAGCCACGTTCGAAGCCGAGGGTCGTCATGGCGACCTTCCAGCCGTTGTTGACCCCGCCGACGACGTTCCCGGCGGGACAACGGGCCTCGTCGAAGAAGACCTCGTTGAACTCGGCGATCCGGCTCATCTGGGTGAGTGGACGGACCGTGACACCGTCCTGCTTCATGGGGACGAGCAGGTAGCTGATCCCCTTGTGGCGCGGGGCGTCCGGATCGGTCCGGGCAAGGAGGAAGCAGTGGTCGGCGATGTGCCCCAGGGTCGTCCAGACCTTCTGCCCGGTGATCACCCACTCGTCACCGTCCAACACGGCCCTGGTCTGGAGGCCGGCGAGGTCGGACCCGGCGTCGGGTTCGCTGAAGCCCTGGCACCAGAGCTCGTCGCCACTCAGGATCGGCTCGAGGAAGCGCTTCTTCTGCTCGTCCGTCCCCCAGTGGATGATCGTCGGCCCGACGAGCGTCTCGGCGAGGAAATTGCCGACGGGAGGGGCGTCGGCGCGGAACATCTCCTCCGCGAACACGATCTGTTCGAGGAGGCTCAGGCCCCGACCCCCGTACTCCGCAGGCCAGTGGATCCCCTTGAAGCCGGCCTCGTAGAGCTTGCGGCTCCACTCCTTCATCCAGGCGTTCGTGAGTAGGTCCTCGGAAGCCTCGGACTCGACGGCGTCCACGTGTCGCCGCCAGTCCGGATCCAGGTTCGCCTCGAGCCACGATCGCAGTTCGGCGCGAAAGCTCTCAGCCTGTTCGCCGTACTCGAAGTCCATGGACCAATAGTAAATGGCGGCGTGGCGACCTCGCCTCCCGACATCCTCGACTCGAGGCCGCGTCCGGGGCAGACAAGAACGGCCTTGACTCCTGCGCTGCGTTCACCGAATATAGATAGGATTCCTATGTAGTGGACCATATTGGATGTGACAGGAGCGTGAGCGATGACGACCCCGACCAAGATCGCCGGTTACGACTACGAGAACGTCGATCCCGCCGAAACCCCCGTGACGCAAGAAGCCCTCGATCTGCTCAAGGCCACTTTGCTGTGGGACGACACCACCGACGCCCTGCTCCGACGGGTCGGAGAGCTCTTGGAGAAGCAGGTCGAGGACATCCTCGACCTCTGGTATGGGTACGTCGGTTCGCACCCACATCTCGTCACCTACTTCGACGGTCCGGCCGGAGAACCAGACACCGCCTACCTCGCTGGCGTACGGGCACGATTCGGGCAGTGGATCCGGGACCTGTGCACAAGGGAACTCGACGAGCAGTGGCTCGCATATCAGCATGAGGTAGGGCTGCGGCATCACAGTGCGAAGAAGAACCAGACAGACGGCGTCGACTCACCACGGGCATACGTCCCATTGCGATACATGATCGCGTTCGTGTACCCGATCACAGCAACGATTCGCGACTTCCTCGACCGCGCGGCCAGCCCCGACGACGATGTCGACGCCCTTGTCGATGCGTGGTTCAAGGCGGTCGTTCTGTCTACGACGCTGTGGACAGAGCCATACTCGGACCTGTGGTGATCTCTCGACCGGACACCCTCGACACGAAAATCGCGACAGCCCTCGAGCTCGTGGCACGCGCACTCCAGGTGATCAGGCAACATGAGGCGACGGAGCTCGGTGTCACGAGGCTGCAACTCGACGTGTTGCGTCTCGTCGCCTCGGATCCGCCTCCGCCGCACAGTCCGACAGCGCTCTCTTTCGAGCTCGGTGTGCGCCAGCCCACCGTGAGTGAGGCGATCTCAGCCTTGGTGTCGAAGGGCATGTTGCGGCGTCGCAGCGATCCGGTCGACAGTCGGCGGACCGTGCTCGAACTTACGGAGACCGCGCTGTCGATGCTCGAAGACACGACACTCGCCGTACCCCTCGCCGGGGCGGTGGCAGGTGCCGGGGACGACGACACCAAGGCCGAGGCGTACATGCTGTTGCTCGGCGTGCTCGCCGGTCTCAGCACCGATTCATCCCTGCCTGTCGCCAGGACGTGCCTCACCTGTGCCCACTACCAGGCGGCACCCGGCCCACGCTGTGAGTTCCTTGGCGTCGACCTCGACGCCTACGGGCATGAGGTCGACTGCCCCGACCATCTGGCCGGTGCATGACTGCGATCTCGACGTGAAGGAGGCGTGATCATGTCAATCGTCGGAGGCGAAGCACCCGAACTCGATGTCGTCGAATGGTTCAACACAGAATCCCCTCTGACGCTTGCGGATCTACGAGGACGGGTCGTGATGTTGCACGCATTTCAGATGCTCTGTCCGGGATGTGTGCTCTCCGGCACCCCACTGGCACAACGCATTCACGAGCGTCATGTGGGGCCAGATCTTGCGGTAATCGGCCTGCACACGGTGTTCGAGCACCACGACGCCATGACTCCAGTCTCACTCGCGGCATACCTACACGAGTTTCACATCACCATGCCCGTAGCAGTCGACCGGAACACGACCCCGCGGGGTATGCCGGCGACCATGCAGGCGTACCGTATGCAGGGGACACCCACGCACGTGCTCATCGACGTTCCGGTGGGGTCCTCCGCGAAGGTCCGGAGCGTGGAGGCCGCGGCGCACCTGGGCCGCCTGCTCGTCGAGGTAGGGGCGGCGGTCGGGCTGAAGGTACAGGT
>QWHP01000145.1 GCA_021404985.1 Actinobacteria bacterium ATB1 | reverse complement strand
GGCCCGGGCAGAGGAGGGCCAGTCCGGTCTGGATCCCGTGACGGCCATGCGGGAACTGATCGACTGGTCCACTCGCTGACCGAAGGGCCGGCCACCGGTCACCTGGAGACAACTTGGGGCCCCGGCCCCTGGTTTGGACGCCTGTGGGTCGACAGAGTGGACCGATGTCCGTGTGGGAAAGGCAACCCGGATCGACGGTCGGGCAGACTTCGACCGAGCTCGCGATGCTCGTCGTCGTGGTTTCGGCGGTCGCCCTGGCCTTGCTGCTGTTCGCGCCGGGCGCCGTCCGCGACCTGTTCGGCTCCGTCTCGTCGGCGATCTGCAACGTCGTGGGCCTCGAATGTGGAGAACCGGACTCCCCGTGTGTGCTGGCCCGGGACAGGTACGAGGGCGGGGGGACTCTGACCTACCGGTCGCTGACGCTGGGACGCGGGGGTGTTTACGGCCTCGAAAGGCTCTCCGACGGCACATGGCGAGTCTCGTGGTCCGAGTCCGGAGGGGTGGGAGTGACTGCGGGGGTCGGCCGGCAATTCGACGCCGATCTCGGGGGAGTCGAGGTCGGCCGGTCGGCGGCTGCCACGGGGAAGCTGTCGGTGGGTTTCGAGGAGGGCGTCGTGGGCGTGTTCGGCTCACGCGAGGAGGCCATCGAGTTCGTCCGCCTCCATGCGGCCGGTCGTGCGTTGGACACGTTCGCCACGTCTCTCCTTCGCCCGGGACCCGGAGCCCTGCTGCCCTCCGCCCTGCCCGATCTCACGGCCGGACTCGTGGACGCGCACTGGCCGGATCTCGACCGTTACGTAGCCGTCCGAACAGGATCTGGGTTGAGCGCCTCTCTTCGCTCTGTCCTCGGCGGGATCGGAGGATTGTTGGGAACCGACCTCGGCCTCAGGCTGTCGGCGGACGGGTCAAAATCCCTCTATTCGACCGTTCGGCTCGATCTCTCCGGAACGCTGGGCCTACCCCCAGTCCCCGGCTCGGGTGTCGCAGCGAGCGGAGCCCTGGACCTGATCGCCACGACCGAGTTCGGAGCGGACAACTCTGCGAGGCTCCTCACGCTCGAAGCGTCCCTCGGGGGCGAGGTCTCGGGGGCGGTGGTCGAGCTGATCTCCGGGTCCTCAGGCCGTCGTCTCTCCGGTGCGGGAGTCCTGACCGTCCGTCTCGACCTCTCCGACCGGTCTGTGCGCGATGCCCTCGCCGGGATCGGCGCGGGCTTGAGGGGATCTGGGTCCGCTCGCACTCGCGCAGTCCGGGAGCTCTTGGCTCTCATCCGCACCCGAGGCGAGATCACATGGGTCACCTACGACGAGCAGTCGGACGATGCCGGAACGAATGTGTCCCCCGGGGCGGGCTCCTCCTTCGGCTTTGCGCTCGGGGCTGCCACGACGCACAGCCGTGTGAGGGACGCCAAGTTCCTCGACCCGGACTCCGGCTGGAGGCGATGGTCTCGCTGCCTCGACGAGGCATCCGGATGAGACAGCATCCCGCGAGCGACAGGAGGTCCCTGTGCGCCCATCTGACGATCGCTTCGGTCCTGGCCTTACTCGGCCTGGCAGGGGCCCCCCGTCTCGCGGACTCGATCGTGGCTGCGCTCTCCGAGCATGCCAACCCTCTCGACCTCGTCACCTGGGCGCACGCCTGGTCCCTCACCCTGGGCGCTGGAGTCTGCCTCGTCGCCGGATCCGTCGCCGGCAGGGGCCCCGGACCTCTGCCCCTCGTCGGGACGATCGCCTGCACGTTGGGCGTGGGGCCCTTTGTTCCGGGATGGATCGTCCGTGTGGTTGCCCTGTGGCCCCTGGCCGAGATGGTCCCAGTGCTCTTCGTCTTCTCCCTCCTCCATATTCCCGTGCTCCTGACGGCGGTCTGGTTGGGGGCAATCCGGAGGCGCCGCCCCGGGCACCTTGCCGGGCTCGGTGGAGAGCGATCGTCGCGCGAGGCACGCCGGCGAGGCACGCTCAGGTCGACAGACGCGCGTCGATGCGGCGTCCGGTCACCTCGACTGGGTCGATCCTGATCCAGTCCGCCTGCGCGTGACGCCACCACGCCACCGGCACATGCTCGAGGTCTCGCGCCGCCTTCTCCCCGGTCACGAGCGCGGCGTGGCCTTTCACGAGAACGCTCCAACCCGAGTGATCGACGAAGTCGTGGCCGTCGATCTCGAACGCGACACGGGCCCCGGCTAGCGCGGCCGACAGCTTCGCTCCCGGGGTCGAACGGAAGACGATGGTCCGGTAGTGAACTCCGTACAGGACCGGGAGCACGACCGGTGTGCCCGAATCGACCATCGCGACGCGACCCATCCGCTCGCCGGCCAGGAGCTCCCAGCACTCGGCGTCGGGAAGGATCTCGAGCCCGTTCCTGTCCCTCAAGCGACGCCCCCTGCAGACAGCCTGTCTCACATTAGGCAAGGCCTCGGTGTCTTGGTTCCGGTTCAAAGACCCCCGATGTTCGGGCCACAAGTCCCGAAACATCCCGTGAGATGTGTGCCAGGATTGCGAGTGTGGAGGGAGTGAAGAAGCCCATTACGGTCTTCCTCGTGGACGACCATGAGATCGTGCGCGAGGGCGTTCGCTCGATGCTGAACGCCCAAGAGGACATCGAGGTCATCGGTGAGACGTCGTCCGCCGAGGATGCGCCACGACGCATCCGCCAGTCGAAGCCCGACGTGGTCATCCTCGATGTCCGGATGCCCGACGGCAGCGGGGTGGACGTGTGCCGGGACATCAAGTCGGAGAACCCCGACCTTGCAGTCCTCATGCTGACGTCCTTTGCCGACGACGAGGCTCTCTTCAACTCCATCATGGCGGGTGCATCGGGGTTCGTCCTGAAGCAGGTTCGGGGGAACGACCTGCTCAACTCGATAAGGACGGTTGCCCAAGGGGGATCGCTCCTCGACCAGGGCGTCCACGATCGTGTGCTGCGACGCCTCCGCGGCGAGAGCAACGACCCAGGTGAGGCACTCCTGTCGTCCTTGACCGACAGGGAGCGCAGGATCGTCGAGCTCATCGCCGAGGGCAAGACGAACCGTCAGATCGCAGACGAGATCCATCTGGCAGAGAAGACCGTCAAGAACTACGTGTCCAACATCCTCTCCAAGCTGGGAATGGCTCGGCGGAGCGAGGCAGCCGCGTTCGCAGCGCGCCTCACATCTCCCAAGGACGAGGGGCCGGTCGGAGATCCTGCCCCCCCGAACTGGCCGTGAGGACAGAACTGTCCAGCCCCGATCGGCCCTTCGAGACGGGCTTTTCGTCACAAACCTGACGGGTTTCTTGGGGGGATTTCGGACCTCGTTATGTAACCTTGTGCGATGCACCAGACCGGCTCTGACAAGACAGCCGGGAACTCAGAGGACCTGGTCCGGATCTTCGACAACGTTCCGGACGCTGTGGTGGTAGTCGATTCCGAGGGTCTGATCTCGCGTGTGAACCGCATCTGCGAGACGATGCTCGGTTACGACGCTGCAGAGCTCGTGGGTCTTCCTGTCGAAGTTCTCGTCCCGCCGCGCTTCCGGGAACAACATGCGACGGATGCCGCGAAGTATCTGGCGACCCCTGAGCGCAGGCCCATGGGCACCGGGCTGCAGCTCTTCGCAGTCCGCAAGGACGGGTCGGAGATCCCCGTCGACATCAGCTTGAGCCCCTATGAAGACGACAGCCCCTACCGAGCTGTCGCTGTCATCCGGGACATGACCGAGAGGCGCCGGGTCGAGGATGCGCTCAGGCACACGGAGCAGGAGCTCGAGGACCAGAGGCGCCACCACGCGGTGGTCGCGGACCGTGAGCGCATAGCGATGGACCTCCACGACGGAGTCATCCAGGACCTCTACTCGATCGGGATGGCGCTCCAAGGCGTCGAGTTCGAGACGGGCGATCAGGAGATGAAGGGCCGACTCGGCCAGCTCGTCGACGCGATCGACCACGTCATAGGCGACATCCGCCACTACATCCACAGGCTCCGTCCGGGAGTGCTGGCCTACACGGACCTCCGGTCCTCTCTCACCCTCCTCGCCGAGGAACTCCACCAGCTGACGGGAATCACCGCCCGCACAGACATCGATCCCGGGGTCGCCGCTCGCCTTATCCCGAATGCACAGGTCATCCTGCACTCCGTTCGCGAGGCCGTCTCCAACGTCGCCCGGCACTCGGGCGCATCGGAGTGCGTCCTGCGCGTGACGTCGGACGGAGACTGGATGATCGTGGAGGTCGTCGACGACGGCCACGGCTTCGAGCCGGACAAGGGCGCGTCGTCGGGCTTCGGGCTCAACAACCTCCGCAGGCGGCTCGAGCCCGCTGGAGGTCTGACCGAGATCGAGTCGCGGCCCGGTTTCGGGACCACGGTCCGCTTCAAGTTCCGGTCACTCGCCTGAGATCGACCGGCCGCTCTCTCCTCCGGGTCACACAGCGCTCGACTGGCGGTCCACAGTCTCGTACGGCTCCTCGACCGGCTCACCGTCCTCGGTCTCCTCGGACTCGTCCTGCTCACCGAGGTCGGCCGAAACGTGACGCCGAGTGAGAAGCATCAGGGTGGCAATGGTGACGCTCGTGGTCAACGCCATCGTCGGCAGCGTGATGATCCGGAACTGGTTCACGACGATCTGGGTGCAGGGGTTGAGGGGATCACAGCTCAGCGATTCGGGCTCGAGGTCGGGGAACCGCTCTATCAACACGTGCCACGTCGACACGAGGATGGTCGGGATGTTCAGGCCGAGGACGTACTTCTTGACTCCCCGATCCCGGGTGAAGACGGCGATCCCGAGGATGATCGCGAGCGGGTAGATCCCGATCCTCTGGAACCAGCAATAGCGACAAGGCACCAGGTGGAAGGCCTCGGAGTACATGAGGCTGCCCACCATCGCAACGAGGGCTATCACCCAGGCAAGTGGGATTGTCTGGCCCTCGAGCATGTCCTGGAGGCGGGAGAGCGCGGACTTGCCTGCCTGGGAGAAGAGCGCCGACAGCGCCACGATACCCACGACGACGAGGAAGGCCCAGCAGATGAGTGTGAGCATGCCGAACACGAGGTCCGCCGAGGACTTCTCCATGCAGGCACGATAGCCGCCCGGGAACCGCCATCGTCCGGAGACCGGACGGCCGCTCGCATGCCCGCTCAACCGCAAACAGTCGGTGCGCACCCCCAACCCGCGGGACGCCGCTGGCATCATCGGGACTGCCGCGCTTTGATACTGGAGGCGGCCAGAGGCCGTCGTTGCCCGCCTTACACAAGGGGATCCCGTGGAGCACATTCTCGTCCCGACAGACGGCTCGGAGGGCGCCATCGAGGCCGCGCGGCTCGCGGCAGCCATGGCCGAGAAGTTCGGCGCGAGGGTCACGATCCTCCACGCCTCCCAGATCCCCTCGTCGTTCATGCTCGGCGTCGCCCCACCCGTGGCGGAGATAAGCGAGTTCCTCGAGGTCGTTGCGAAGGAGTCGGTCGACAACGTCCGTCCGGCCTTCGACGAGAAGGGGATCTCCTACGACACGGAGGTCCGCAACGGATCGCCCGCGACCGTGATCGTCGACTTCGCAGCGGAGAACGACGTAGACCTGATAGTGATCGGGCATCGGGGCCTGTCGGGGTTCGAGCGTTTCCTTCTGGGTTCGGTTTCGGGCAAGGTGGTGAACCACGCGCCGTGCGCCGTTCTCGTCGCGGCACCGACACGCGAAGAGGAATGACGAGCACGGCTAAAGCTTTCTCACCCGATGGCCCGAAGGTACTAGTACATCCGGTTCGGCTGGAGAACCGCTGTCACAAGGGAACCGACCTGCGCCGACCGGCACCGGAAGGGGAACACGGACCCGTCCGTGCTCTTCCGGTGCCGGTTCCCTCGTTTCGTCTCCGATCCCGGGCCTGCCCGAAACCGTGCGGCGGAGTTCGATGCCCGTGATCCCCCGGAGCCCACCCCGGCGTCGTGCCACCCGCATCGCGATCGTGACGGCCCGCGACCTCGACTTCACTCCACCGGACGACGCGCCGCTTCTGCACTCCCTCACCGGAGCGGGTGCAGAGACATCTCTCGTCGCGTGGAACGATCCGGATGTGGACTGGGGTGCGTGGGACTTGGCGGTGATCCGATCCACCTGGGACTACCACCGGGCCCACGATGACTTCCTCGACTGGCTCGACCACACACAGGGGAAGGTCAGGTTGGTGAACGAGCCGGCCACGATTCGCTGGAACTCGCACAAGTCCTACCTCCTCGACCTCGCCCACCGGGGAGTCCCGATCGTCCCCACGCATGTCGTCTCAGACCCCGCCGACGACACCCTGCGCAGAATCGCCGCCGAGCGCGGCTGGTCCAGGCTGGTCGTGAAGCCCGCCGTCGGCATCGGGGCAAATGGCCTCTTCGTCCTCGACCCGGAGGGGGAGGCGGACGTACCGTCCGGCCTGCCGGGACGCGGAGCCGAGGGGCCGACTGGCGACTGGCTCGTTCAGCCGTACATCGAGGAGATCAGGACGAGGGGTGAGATCAGCGTTGCCGTGATCGACGGGGAAGTCACGCATGCGTGGCGCAAGCTCCCCGGACCGGACGACTTTCGCGTGCACGAGCAGTTCGGCGGGGTGAACGAGCTCATCGACCCCGGCCCCTGGCGTGCGGCCGTGGCGAGCGTGCTCGATGTGCTCGACCCGATGCCGGCCGTCGGGCGAGTCGACCTGATGGACACCGGCAAAGGGCCTCTGCTCTCCGAACTCGAGCTCATCGAGCCCCAGCTCCTGCTCGGGGAATCTCCGACGGCACTCGCCAGGCTCACGGCAGCACTCCTGGGCCTCGCAGCCTGACCGGCAACCGTTCGCGGACAACCCTCACACGCTGTGGATCAGGCGACGTCGGGCCGCTCGATCGCGTCGCCCGCCACCTCGGCGAGCATGCGCACGATGTGGATCATGCCCCCGAAGCGCTCGTCCCTCGTGTAACCCTTCGCGTAACGGAAGTAGATCTGCTGCAGAACTATCGCCAGCTTCCAGAGGGCGTAGACGTAGTAGTAGCCGATGCCGGACACGTCGTAGCCGGTCCGACCGTGGTAGCGGTCGACGATCTCGGCCCGGGTCATCGATCCCGGCAGCGTGGTCGGGCCGAACCTTCCCACCTGCAGCGCTCCGGGATCACCCTCCTGTACCCAATATCCGAGAGTCGTACCGAGGTCCATGACCGGGTCCCCGACGGTCGCCATCTCCCAGTCGAGGACTCCTGTCACTCGGCGCGGGTCGGCCGGGTCGAGCACGATGTTGTCGAACTTGTAGTCGTTGTGTATGAGGGCCTGGCCACGATCGGCCGGCATCCGCCGGGCCAGCCACGGACGTAGCCGGGACCCTTGTAGAGGTCCGACAGACCCGCGGCCTCCCAGTCGAGAGTGTGGATCGTCGCCAGGTTGTCGACGAACGACTCGCAGAGACCCGCCATCGTCGCAGGGTTCAGATCCAAGCCGGGAGGAACCTCTTGACGGACGATGATCCCGGTGATCCTCTCCATGAGGTAGAAGTCGGCCCCGATGACCGAGTGATCGCCACAGAACGCCAGCGGACGCGGTGCGGAGGGGTACACCGCATGGATCCGGTCGAGGACCTTGTACTCGCGTCCCATGTCGTGACCGCCTCGCGCCTGGGCGCCAAAGGGGGGGCGTCGCAGCACCACGTCCTTGTCGCCGATCCTCAGGAGGTAGGTCAGGTTGGAATGTCCCGAGGGGAACTGCTCGACGACGATGTCGCCCCCTCCCACCTCTGGCACATTGTCTGCCAGCCAGCCGGCCAGCGCCGCGACGTCGAGCTCCTCCCCGGCCCGTGGCGGGGATGTCGAGTCGATCGGGCTGTCCACTTCACCACTCCTTTCCGGGGCAGGATTCCCGCGCTCTGGCGCGCATGGCAGGGAACGGCCATCCTAAGGCGTGCCAGACGCGACAAGTCAACGGGAGGAGCGGCGTGGGTGTCGCAATCAAGTCCTTCGAGGGCAAGGTGGCTGTCGTGACCGGGGCAGCAAGCGGCATCGGTGCCGGCCTCGCGGAGGCGTTCGCTTCCGAGGGGTGCGCGGTCGCCCTCGCCGACATCGACGAGGAGGGCGTCGACGCGACGAAGACGCGCCTGCGATCGCTCGGTGCAAGCGCCGAGAGCGTCGTGTGCGACGTGACCGACCCGGGACAGGTCGAATCCATGGCTGACACGGTCGAGTCGACTCTCGGACCCGTCGACATCGCCTGCAACAACGCAGGCGTGGCGATCTACGGACCGGTCGTCGACATGTCCCTCGCCGACTGGCGGTTCGTGATGGACGTGAACTTCTGGGGGGTCGTGCACGGAGTCCGTACGTTCGCGCCGCGCCTCGTCGCCCGCGGGAGCGGCCACATCCTCAACACGGCGTCCATGGCGGGGCTCATAGGCATGACCGGGCTCGGGCTCTACAACGCCTCCAAGTTCGCGGTTGTCGGCCTCTCGGAGGCCCTGGCCCGCGAGGTGGCGCCATTCGGCGTCGGCGTGTCGGTGCTCTGTCCGATGATGGTCGAGACTCAGATCAACGTGAACTCGATGCGGTCCTGGGCCCGGGCGACCGGACGGCCGGAGCCCGAGACCCCAGATCCCGGAACCGACACGCCCAGCCCGTCGCAGATGATGCGGGGTGGCTTCGTGGACGTCCCGACAGTCACGGAGCGTACGCTGGCCGCGATGCGCGCGGGCGACCTCTACGTTCTTACACACGCCGAGCAGCGTGAAATCCTGGCCCGGAGAGCTGCCAGACTCGACGCTGCGGCTCCCTGAGATACCGGGCGGAATGCGCCCGCAGTGCTACCGGAGTCGCATGCCGGCGTGCTCGAGGATCACCCGAAGGTCGTCCGGACGGGATGCGCTCGCCATCGCGTGCGCCGCCGTGACCTC
>QWHP01000144.1 GCA_021404985.1 Actinobacteria bacterium ATB1 | reverse complement strand
TCACAAGGGGGTGCGGGCACCCCCTTGTACTGCGAGCAGAGCTCGCAGCAGCCGGCCACAGGCCGGCCGGGTCCAAGGGCGAAGCCCTCACAGGTGTATCGGGAGGCGGACACGGATCCGGGCCCCACCGAGGGAGCTGTCCGTGATCTCGATCTCGCCCTCGTGCAACCGGACCTGCTGTGCAACGAGCGCGAGTCCGAGACCGGTCCCTCCGGGGGCTGCCCCGCTTCCCCTGGCGAACCTCTCGAGGACGTGTTTTCGTTCACCCGGGGGGATTCCCGGCCCGTCGTCGTCCACGGTGAGCACGATCTGCTCGCCGTCAGCGTCCACCGTGATGACGACCTGTCCCCGTTCCGGGGAGCCGTTGCCGTGACCGTGTTTGACAGCGTTGTCGATCAGGTTGTCAACCATGACGCGCAGACCTTCGCTCCACCCGTTGGTCCGTGCGGCCGAGCCTGCCGTCGTGAGCTCGAACGTGGTTTCCGGAAAGCGCGCCCTGGCAGACACGACGGCAGCCTCTGCGACCTCGTGCACGTCAACTTGCTCGGATGGGGCGCGGTCCGGGAGGTCACCGCGTGCGAGCTCGCGCAGAGCCTGCAACAGTGACGCGAACCTGTCCTGCTGTACGAGCAGTTCCTCGAGGATCTCGGCGCGCTCCTCAGGTGGGATGTCCGGGTGTGAATCGAGGATGTCGAGGTTTGTGCGGAGGCTCTGCAACGGAGTCCGCAATTCGTGCGCCGCGTTCGCTCCGAAGGACCGGGCCGCCTCGAGGGCGGCATCCGTGCGAGCGTTCGCCTCGACGATCTTGTCGAGGAGGAGGTTCAGAGCCTCGCCCAACTGGTCCACCTCGAGCGGACCCGAATCGTCGGTGACCCGGAGGTGATAGTCCCCTGCCTCCGTGACGCGCTCCGTCTCACGCCGGAGCCGCGCAAGTGGCCGCAAAGCGACGGTGCCGAGCAGGAAGCCGATCCCGCCCGATGCGGCTATCGCTGCTGCTCCGATCACGGCCAGCCTGCGCTTGAGAGCGTTCACGGGCTCCTCACTGGTGGTCGAGAGGGGGGCCGCCACCTGGACGAGGCTGGGCTGGTCGGTTCCACTCAGGCTCGGCCAGGCGAACACCAGCTCGGTGAGGACCCGCCAGTCCTCTCCGCCCACCGCGATCGTCTCGTATCCGACGCCTTGTGGAAGAGGAAGCTCCTCTGCCGTTTTCGAACCCAGGTCGAGCATGACGCGCCCGTCCGTGATCGCCCGGACCTCCATGCCTTGGAGGCTCGTATCGGGCAGCACGAGGCCCGGGTTCCGCAGGCGGAGCTGGGCCAGTGAGGCTGCCGTCGGTCCGACGAGCTCGATCTGGCGACTCAGCTCTTCGTCGAGCGCGGACCGGAAGGAATTCGAGAAGATCGACACGACGAGGAATCCGGCGACCACGACCACGAAAGTCGCCGCCCCCATGGCGGCCCCGGCAACCCTCAGTCGCAGGCTCATCGCCTCAAGGCCTCAGGACGAATCCCACTCCGCGAACTGTGTGGATCATTCTCGGTTCCCCGTCCGCCTCGAGCTTGCGTCTTAGGTAGCCGACGAAGACGTCCACCACGTTCGTGTCCACCTCGAAGTCGTAACCCCAGACCATCTCGATAAGCTGGGTCCGGCTCAGGACGACGTCGGGGTGACGTGCGAGTGTGAGGAGAAGCGCGAACTCCCTCCGCGTGAGCTCGACGGGCCGACCCCCGATCTCCACGGTGTGACGCGCCGGATCGACGACGAGCCGTCCGACGACCAAGGATCCTCCCGCGCCCTCGGGGCGTCTCCTGAGCAGCGCGTGCAACCGGGCGACGAGCTCCTTCAACGCGAACGGCTTCACGAGGTAGTCGTCGGCCCCCGCTTCGAGGCCACGCACCCGGTCGTCGATCTCGTCCCGTGCCGAGAGGATGCAGATCGGCACGTCGTTGCCCTCTTGGCGCAACGAACGCGCGACTTGAACGCCGTCGATGTCGGGCATCGAGACGTCGAGAATGATCAGATCGGGCGGGGACTTGGCGACCGACTCGAGGGCGGAACGGCCCCCGTCTGCACACTCGACGGCGAAACCCTCGAGCTTCAACCCCCTGCGAAGAGACGAGCGGATCGCAGGGTCGTCGTCGACGATGAGAACATCGGGATTTCGGTCCATGGGACAGGAATTCGACGCTCGATGCCCGAATCCCACCTCCCCGGATACCGACGATGCCGCTGCCTCAACCGTCCTTCTCGAACAGCTCGTGGAACTTGCTCGGCGTCGGTCCCGACTGGCGGTGGTACTTGTTCCCGGCAGATCCGTAGGGACGTTCGGCTGGTGTCGTGAGCCGGTAGAAGGAGATCTGGCCGATCTGCATGTCGGGATAGATCGTGATCGGGAGGGTGGCGATGTTCGACAGCTCGAGAGTTATGTGCCCCTCGAATCCGGGGTCGATGAATCCCGCCGTCGAGTGGATCAACAACCCGAGCCTTCCGAGAGATGACTTCCCCTCGAGGCGGGCCACGAGGTCGTCGGGCATCGTGACCCGCTCCAGTGTCGCGCCGAGCGCGAACTCTCCCGGATGAAGGATGAAGGGCTTCTCGGCACTCGCCGAGACGAGCTCGGTGAGGTCAGTCTGGTCCTCCTTCACATCGATGTATGCCTTGCGCTGATTGTGGAAGACCCGGAACTGGTCACCCGCGCGAAGGTCTATGGAAGCCGGCTGGATCTGGCCTTCGTCGAGCGGCGCGACCACGAGCCGTCCTGAGGCGAGCTCTTGCCTGATGCTACGATCCGACAGAATCACGTCCGGAACGCTACCAACCGGCGGGCGTAGTTCAATGGCAGAACACGAGCTTCCCAAGCTCGATACGGGGGTTCGATTCCCCTCGCCCGCTCCATGAAGCGCACTTGGAGGCGCCGGTTCGATCCCACAACCCGCGTCAGCGGTCGTCGAGCGGGATCACCGCGAAGGATCCCGACGCGATCGCCGCCGTCTCCCCGTCGCTCGTCTCCTCGGAGGCCAGATGCACGACGCGCCGACCGGGCGCGCACCTCTGCGGTGCGGGCATCGACCCGGCCTCCGCGAACCGGCCGGCTGAACCGCAGCGACATCTCGATCGATGCACAGATACGATCCTCCTCGAGGACGTACATGGCAGCGGCACCCATCGAGGTGTCGACCAATGTGAAGAGCACCCCCACCGTAAACGACCCCGTTCGGGTTTGCGCATGTGCTCGGCAAGGTCGAGATGGGCAACAGCCGTATGGTCGCCCTCGTCCTCGATGTCGCAACCGATCCATGCCTTGGGGGGTAACTCCCCGTAGTCGGGGTGAGTCGGGTCGGGCCGGAAGCTCCCGAGATCTGCTCCCACCTCAGGTCACCCAGTCGAACGTCAGGCTCGCAATGGCCACGAGCGCGATCAGGGATCCGATCACGATGTTGACGATGGCCGGGGCAGCCTTCGCGAGCTCGGGCTCTGAGGGCTTCCGGCGCTTTCCCTTCCCTGCCCCCTTCCCGTCCCCTGCGCTGTCACGAGTGCCCTTCTGCGCCTGGTATTCGGCCAACGCGCGTTCGTAGGCCTTGCGCCGCCGCCGATTCTGGAACAGAGCCCAGGCGTTCGCCCCGGCAAGCGCGACCCCCAGCGCCAAGATCAGCTCCTGGGCAACGAGGACGAGGAAGCTCTCCGCGATCAACACAGCCGTCACGTTATGTCCGGAAGAGGTGTGGCACCAAGGCAGCCGCCCGGCGGCCGGGAACACGCGGCCCTGCTGATGCGTCCCACCCTCGAATCGAACCGAGGAGCGAAGTATGGAGATCGAATCCGGTCAACCAGCAGCCCTGAACCACAAGCGCCCGAAGAAGGCCGGTTGTCACAGCGGTTGTGGCCGCGTTCGTGCTCGTGAGCGGAGTGGTCGGGTGGGCCACCGTGGACGGGTCCGGGGGAGAGGCTGCGGAGTCCGGCGTGACCGCACCGCACATGGATACGACAGCCGCAGATCGCGCATCTGGGTCGGGTCCGGCCGGGACCACCCAGGCCGAGACGGGCGTTTCGCCCGACGTCGCAGCTCCCGACCCCTCCACAGCACAGTTCGTGGTGCAAGGAGACGTGTTCGTCCGTTCTGCAACTCTGACGATAAGCGTCGAGAACAGCCTCGACTCGGCGGTGACGGCAGCTCGGGACCTCGTCACGGCGTCCGGTGGCTTCGTCTCGGACATGGAACGTTCGAGCACGGACGACGGCGCGACCGCGTCCCTGACGCTTCGCGTTCCTGCCCCCAAGTTGGAGTCCGCACTGGCACAACTCGAGAAGCTCGGTGAAGTCAGGGCGTCGACCCAGTCGGCGCAGGACGTGACCCAGCAGAGCATCGACATCGACGCGCGCCTTCGCAGCCTGACGGCCGAGGCCGACGCTCTACGCTCACTGCTCGCGCGGGCGGGCTCGACCGGTGAGATCCTCGAGATTCGGCGTCAATTGAACGACGTGTCGACCCAGATCGAGGTTCTACAGGCCCAGCGTCAGGCGCTCGACCAACAGATCGCCATGTCCACGATCTCGGTCTCGCTCCTCACGCCGGGCGCGATCGTCGGTTCCCAACCAAGCGGCTTCTGGAGCGACGCTCTCGGCGAGGCGTGGGAACGCCTCCAAGGCGGCGTTGCTGCAATCCTGGTCGGCTCCGCAACGCTGATCCCCTTCGCTCTCTTGGCTCTGCTCGTGTTCGTGGTCGCCAGGGCCGTCTGGCTGCGACGCCGCAGCGGCACGAGTGCCGGAATCCGGGCCGCCACCGGCGCGTGAAGATGAGCGTCAGTGGTCGTCGTCGACACCCCTGTAGGTCAGGTCGCCGAAGCGGCTGTTGTGCTCGAGGAAAGCGAGCCGGATCGTGTCGGTCGGACCGTTGCGGTGCTTCGCGACGATCAGCTCGGCCTCGCCTCGCGCCGGGGAGTCCGGGTTGTAGTAGTCGTCCCTGTACAGGAAAGCGACGATGTCGCTGTCCTGCTCGAGACTGCCGCTTTCGCGTAGGTCGCCGAGGAGGGGGCGCTTGTCGGCACGGGCCTCGGGGGATCTGTTGAGCTGACACGCCGCGATCACCGGGACGTCGAGCTCACGGGCCAGGATCTTGAGCCCCCGACTTATCTCGGAGATCTCGACCTGCCGGGACTCCGACCGTCCGGTGCCGTGCATCAGTTGCAGGTAGTCGATGACGATCAGCCCGAGATCGACCCGGGTGGCCAAGCGACGGCACTTCGCCCTGACGTCGAGGACCGTCAGGTGCCCCGAGTCGTCGATGAACAGGGATGCGTCCGAGAGCTGGCCGACGGCGTGGGCGAGCTGTGCCCAGTCGCCGTCGGAGAGGCGACCGGTCTTCATCTTGGACGCCTCGACACGTGCCTGCGCGCAGAGCAGTCGACTGACGACCTCCATCTTGGACATCTCGAGCGTGAAGAAGGCGACAGCGTGGTCTTGCTTCAGGGCAACGTGCTGGGCGATGTTGGTGATGAAGGTCGACTTGCCCATTCCGGGTCTAGCCGCGACGATCACGAGGTTCGATGGCTGGAGCCCCGCTGTGAGCTTGTCGAAGTCACGGAAACCGGTCTCGAGGCCGGTGATGCCGGTCCCTCTGCTGTGCAGGTCCTCGAGCCGGTCGAGCTGATCGTCGAGCAACGCGTGGACCGGGACCAGCGTCTCGCCTCGCGCACGTTCCGAGCCGATCTCGAAGACCTGAGCCTCTGCGGTGTCGAGGACCTCTTTGGGCTCAGCCCCTGGCTCGTACGCGAGCTCGGCGATCTCGCCCGAGGTGTCGATCAGCTTGCGCAGGATCGAGGTGTCGGCGACGATCTCGGCGTAGTAGCCGACGTTGGACGTCGCGGGTACGTCGGCCGTGAGTGCACGGAGGTACGAGAGGCCGCCAAGCTCCTCCAGCACACCCTCCTGACGAAGGGCTTCGGTCAGAGTGACGGCATCGACGGGTTCTCCCTTCCCATACAGGTTCAGGATCGCCTCGAAGATGCGCCCGTGCAGGGGCCTGTAGAAGTCCTCGACCCGTACTGTCTCGATTGCGACTCCGATCGCGTCGCGTGACAGAAGCATCGCGCCGAGAAGTGACTTCTCCGCTTCCAGGTTCTGGGGCGGAACACGCCCGGCGGCCCCCTGCGGGGACCGCGGCATGCTGCGAACGACATCTGTCACTTGCGAACTCCCGTCGAACGTGCCGTCGAAGACCGGACTCCGCCGGGAACCGAGCGCCTTGGGGCTCCGTTTCCTGCGGCGTCGTCGAGCATTCCACAACAGCCCTGTGGGCCGCTTGTACAGAGCATGTGGATTCCCTGTGTACGACCGGGGCGGATGCAGTCATTCTACCGAACAGATGTTCGGATCGTTTGTCACCTGTCGCTGCCGTCCCGTCGGACAGGGAGGCTCGGGCGGATGGTCCCCGGTCGGTGCCTGCCGGTACGCTGGCGGTCAGAGCAGGCTCGGAAGCACGGCGCGCCGGCGCAGGGATCAGCAGGGATCCCGCCGAGATCCAGAAATCCCACCCGGCGAGGTGAGAACCGAGATGTCCCCGGAACGCGAGGAATACGACGCAGTCGTCGTCGGCACCGGCCCTGGCGGGGCGACGGTGGCCCACGAGCTGGCCCGGAAGTCCCGGCGGGTGTTGATGCTCGAATGGGGCCGAAACGAGCCCATCACGGGGGGGATGCTCCAGACGTTCCGGGAGCTGGGCCGCCCGGGGCGCAGCCTCTTGGTCACATACGGTCTGCTCGCGACTGTCCGTGCGATCACCGCGGGTGGCTGCTCGGTGTACTTCTACGGTACGGCGACGGAGCCGCCCCACGAGATGTTCGACCGCCACGGCGTCGACCTCCGCACCTGGGTGGGCGAAGCCCGGTCCGAGCTGCCGATCGCACCCCTCGGCGAGGATCTCATCGGCCCCCGCGCCCGGTCGATCATGTCGAGCGCGCGCTCGCTCGGGTTCGACTGGAACCCGATCGACAAGTTCGTGCGCCAGGACCGCTGCCGCTCCGGAGGCTGGCTCGACTTCTACGCCGCACCCTCGGTCGGGGCCAAGTGGAACGCCAGAGAGTTCGTTCAGGATGCCGCCGAGAACGGGGCGACGCTCGAGACG
Organism: Actinobacteria bacterium ATB1; assembly: GCA_021404985.1. Taxonomy (GTDB): domain Bacteria; phylum Actinomycetota; class Acidimicrobiia; order UBA2766; family UBA2766; genus QWHP01. The sequence goes on along the minus strand of QWHP01000144.1, from coordinate 193 downwards.
GGCGCGCGTGTCCGCCGGGTCCTGCACTCCGGAGGCCAGGCGACAGGTGTCGAGTACACGCGGGGCTCCGAGGTGCGCACAGTGCGGGCAGGCACAGTGATCCTGTCCGCGGGTGGGATCGGCACGCCGGTGGTGCTTCGCTCGAGCGGCATCGGGTCCGCTGGGAGGGACTTCTTCTTCGACCCGATGATCG
>QWHP01000143.1 GCA_021404985.1 Actinobacteria bacterium ATB1 | reverse complement strand
TCGCCGACGCGCCGGTCGACGTGATGATCACCCTCCAGCCCATCAACATCGTGCAGTGCGCGGCAGACCTCGTCTGGTCGCGGGTCCTTCGCGAGTTCCCCGACCTGAGGATCGCTCTGAGCGAGGGCGGCATCGGGTGGATCCCGTACTTCCTCGAAAGGATCGACAGAACTTACGACGTCCACCGGCACTGGACGGGCCAGGACTTTGGGGACGCGATGCCGAGCGACGTCTTCCGGCGCAACATCATCACGTGCTTCATCTCAGATCCTGCGGGCCTCAAGCTGATCGACGAAGTTGGCGTCGACATGGTCACGTGGGAATGCGACTATCCGCACTCCGACTCGGCATGGCCGACCGCACCCGAGGCCCTCGCAGCCGATTTCGGAGCCGCGGGCCTGAGCGACGATCATGTTCGCAAGGTGACACACGAGAACGCGATGCGGCTTTTCGACTACGACCCCTTTGCCCACATCCCACGGGCAGAGGCCACGGTCGGCGCGCTGAGGGCCCGTGTCGTGGGGCGCGATCTCACGACCCGCTCGGAGGGTGCGCCGAGGAAGACGCCGACGCCCGTCACGGGCGCAGACGTGCAGCGAAGGGCGACCGCCTGAACCATGGGTCTGAGCAAGGGTCGGTTCGGGCGGGCACGGCGGGTCGGAGCCTTCGGAGCAGGGATGGGCGGTCGGCTCGCCTGGACCGGGCTGCGGGGCGTCGGTCGTTCCGACGAGGCCAAGGCCGAGGCCCTGGCGGAGTTCCACATGCGTACGGCCGAGCAGATGCGCGCAGTGCTCGGCACGATGAAGGGAGCCGCAGCCAAGGTCGGCCAGATCGCCTCCTTCGTCGACTCCGCGATGATCCCGCCCGAGTACGCCGACCTGTACCACGAGGTCCTGGCCGATCTCCGCAGCGACATGCCCCCGATGGACTACGAGGACGTCGCGGCGATGTTCGAGAAGGACCACGGGGGGCCGCCGGATGCCGTCTTCGAGGAGTTCGACACGGAACCGATCGCCGCGGCCTCCATCGGGCAGGTCCACAGCGCGTCGCTCTACGGCGGTGACCGTGTCGTCGTCAAGATCCAGTATCCGGACATCGACAAGGCGATCGTCAACGACCTGAAGAACGCGAAGGCGTTCATGTGGCTCCTCCCTCTGTTCGCACCCGGTCTCGACACAGGCCCCCTTGTGGAGGAAGCCGAGCGGGCACTGCTCGAGGAGCTCGACTACCGGCTCGAGGCGCGCAGGCAGATGCGCTTCGCCGATTCCTACCGGGGCCATCCCTTCATAGTGGTGCCCGAGCCCGTGCCCGAGCTCTGCGGACGGCACACGCTCGTGTGCGAGGACGTCCGGGGAACCGGGTTCGACGAGTTCGTCGCCTCGGCGGACCAGGACGCGCGCAACAGGGCTGCGGAGATCATCTTCCGCTACTCCTACGGCAGCCTCTACAGGTTCGGCTTCTTCAACGCCGACACGCATCCCGGGAACTACGCCTTCAGGGAGGACGGCAAGGTCGTTTTCTACGACTACGGAGCGGTCAAGGAGATCACGAGGGAGGACTGGGAGCGCTTTGTCGGGCTCACCCTCCCGCTCGCCGAAGGCGACGTTCAGGGCCTGTTCGACGAGTGTGTCCGCAACGGCTTCGTGCGGCGCCCAGACAAGGTCGACCCCGAGCGGCTCGTCGAGTGGCTGGACATGGTGGTCGGCAACCTCCTGCGCACCGATGCCGAGATCCGCATCACACGCGAGATGGTGGGGGACGCCGTCGCGTCGGCAACAGACCCGTCCAACGACTGGTACTCCCTCACGAGGTGGATCAACGTCGATCCGGAGTCGCTTCTGATCGGCCGCATGCAGGTCGGGATCATGGCGGTCCTGGCCAAGATGGATGCGGCCGCGAACTGGCATCGCATCGCCCGCGAGTGGCTCTGCGACGAACCTGCCGCCACACCGCTCGGACGCGAGGACGCCAGGTTCTTCGACGAGCGCGGTCTCACGGCGTGACGACCTACGCCGTCCTGGGGACCGGGGCGATCGGTGGCTGGTACGGCGCCCTGCTCGCACAGGCGGGGCACGACGTCCACTTTCTGTGCCGTTCGGACCACGCACACGTCAAGAGTCACGGGCTCCTCGTCGAGTCACCCCTCGGCGACATCCACCTCCGGGAGGTGCAGGCCTACGACGACGCGGCCGACATGCCCAGGTGCGGCGTCGCCCTCGTCACGTGGAAGGCGACCTCGAACGGAGGTCTCGGTCCGGTGCTCGCCTCGGTCGTCGCCCCCGAATCGACGGTGGTGATGATGCAGAACGGCCTCGGCAACGAGGAGGCGGCAATGGTGGCGGCGGGACTCGAGCCGGACCGGCTGCTCGCCGGGCTCAGCTTCATCTGTGCCCACAAGGTCGGGCCCGGTCACGTGAGACACCTGGACTACGGTGCCGTGACCCTCGCCGGCGACGACATGGAGCGGGCCGAGGAGATCGCGGACGACTTCCGGGACGCAGGCGTCCCGGTGTCGGTCGAACCGGACCGTGTCCTGGCGAGATGGCGCAAGCTCGTCTGGAACATCCCTTACAACGGGCTCTGCGTCCTCCTCGACGCCACCACGGACTCGCTCATGGCCGACCGCTCGCTCCGAGGCGAGATCGAATCGCTCATGCGCGAGGTCTGCACGGTCGCTCGCCGTCCAGCCGCAGCTCGAGGCGATCTTCGGCAACCCTGTGCGTGCCGCACGGGAGGTCGGCGTGGAGATGCCGAGGGTCGAGCTGCTCTACCGGTGCCTGAAATACCTCGACACGCGGGCGCGAGCGTGAAAGCTCCCTACTTCTTGCCCTGCGAGTAGTACGGGTTCGAACCTGCCGAGTGGTCTGTCACGTCGACGACCCGCGAGATCTCGGGAACGTTCTCCTTGATCGCGGCTTCGACACCCTGGCTCAGCGTCGCGGCAGCCATGCCGCAGCCCTGGCAGCCGCCACCCATCCGGACCACCGCGATGTCGTCCTCGATCGCGACGAGGGACACGAAGCCGCCGTGCGAGGCGAGCGCCGGATTGATGTGCTCCTGGAGGAGCTCGAGCACCGCTTGCGCGACCGGCCCGCTGAGATCACCGGTCGACTCGGGATCCGTTGCGTCGAACTCGGGCCGGTTCGGGTTCACGAGCACGAGCCCCCCGTCCTCGATGTCGAGGCGGGCGCCCTCGAGCTTTCGTGCCGAGGACGCGGGAACGACCACGGGCAGGTCGTCATAGCGCTGCACGTGGTCGTCGGGCTCGACCTCGTCCATGCCGGAGAAGTACATGTCGTACGCGTAGTCGCTGCCGTTGATCCCGGTCACCTCGAGGAAGAGGCCCAGGCTCTCGGGATCGTCCTCGTCGGAGCGGACCTCGCGCACCATCGTGAGGGCCTCGTCGGACAGGGTGAGGAGTTGTTCATCTGCCATGCGAAAGGGGGATCAGGTCGGGAATAGGTTTGTCACAGAGATCCTGTCACATACTAAGCAGATGAGCCGAGTACTCCTCATAGCGCCCGCCGAGGGATACAGGACCCGAGAGTTCGTGCGCGCCGCCGTCAGGCTCGGGGTCGACCTCACGATCGCCGGTGACGCCGAGCTGCCCGGCGATCCCGACGTCCTGACGCTGCCCCTGTCGGACCCCGAGACCGCCGTCGAGCAGATCGTCGCCTCCGACGAGACCAAGAGCGTCGACGCGATCGTCGCCGTCGACGATCGCGGTGTCGAGATCGCTGCCCGGGCCTCCGAGTGTCTCGGCCTCGTCCACGCTGCCACCCGAGCCGTGGCACCCACCGTCGACAAGGCCGAGCTCAGGCGCCGCCTCGACGTTCCCCAGCCGGACTGGCGCCTCCTCGCCCCAGCCGACGACGCAGGCGAGAAAGGCGAGGAGCTCGGCTGGCCCATCGTCCTCAAGCCGCGGGGTCTTTCGGCAAGCCGGGGAGTCATCCGCGCCGACACACCCGACGAGGCGCGCTCGGCGCACGCCCGGATAAGGCGCATCCTCGCCGACGCCTGCAAGGACCCGGACGAAGGCATTCTCGCCGAGAGCTTCGTGCCGGGCGTGGAGGTCGCCGTAGAGGGCCTCGCGCGAAGGGGCGGGATGGACGTCCTCGCCGTGTTCGACAAGCCCGACCAGCCCGATGGTCCCTACTTCGAGGAGTCGATCTACGTGACGCCGAGCCGCCTTCCCGACACGCTGCGCGCAGCCGTCGTGTCGACTGTCGAGCAGGCCGCCGGGGGTCTCGGGCTCGATTCCGGAGCGATCCACGCCGAGGTCCGCGTGACACCCGAAGGCCGACCCGTCCTGATCGAGATCGCGGCCCGGTCGATCGGTGGGGTGTGTTCGCGGTCACTGCGCTTCGGCCTCTCCACGTCCCTCGAGGAGTTGATCCTCCGTCAGGCCCTGTCGCTGCCGGGCACGTCGTCACGGACGCGCTCGGCCTCGGGAGTCCTGATGATCCCGATCCCGCGTGCCGGCATGTTCCTCGAAGTTGCCGGCCGGGACGACGTCCTTTCAATGGCGGGTGTTGAGGAAGTCGAGATCACCGTGCCCCCGGGCTCACAGGTGCGTCCGGTGCCCGAATCCGACCGCTATCTCGGTTTCGTGTTCGCACGTGCGAAGGATCCCGACGCGGTCGAGCTCGTCCTCCGTGCTGCCCGGGATCGTCTCGAGGTCGTGGTCCAGTGACCAAGGTTCTGCTCGTCTCGACCTACGACCTGGGCCGCAGACCGTCCGAGCTCGCATGGGCCTCCGGAGCCCTGGAACATGCCGGGCACGAGGTCCGTTGTCTCGACGTCGACGTCGAAGGGCGGAACGAGGCTCGGCTCGAATGGCCGGACGTCGTCGCGTTCTACGTTCCCATGCACACGGCGACCTCGCTCGCGCTCGAGCTCGCCGACGCCGTCAAGTCTGCGGGCCACGCCAAGCCGGCCGCGGCTTTCGGGCTCTACGCAGACGCTGCGACACGAGACGGAAGGGTGGACGCGGGATTCGCAGGGGAATACCTCGAGTCCCTCGTCGCATGGGTGGGGCATCCGACGCGCCGGGACGCTGCCGAGGTGTCCCTCCGGTCGCCGGCCCCGGCAGTGCCGGACCACTCCCACCTCCCCGCCCTCACTGAATACGGGCGGCTCAGGGTGGGCGGTGAGGAAAAGATCGTCGGCAGCCTCTCCACCACACGTGGCTGTCCGAGCCGCTGCCTGCACTGCCCGGTTCCGGTCGACGTGCTCGTGTCCGACGGGGCGCAGCATCTCACCTTCTCCGACGCCGACTTCCTCGGTGCGCCCAAGCACTCACTCCGCTGTGCCGAGGCTATCCACGCGAGCCATCCCGACGTCACGTTCGACGTAACCGTGCGGGTCGACCGGATCCTGCGCCACGCCGGTGAATGGACGCGGATGGCCCGCCTCGGGTGTCTGTACGTCGTCTCGGCATTCGAGTCGACCGACTCTGTGGTGCTCGACGCGCTCGACAAGGGGCACACGGCGTCCGACATGCACGACGCCGTGGTGCTCCTGCGCAGCAGCGGGATCGAGGTCCGGCCGACTTGGCTGCCGTTCACGCCCCTCACCCGGCGGGAAGCCCTGGTCGGCATCCTCGACTTCGTCGAGGCGCACGATCTCGTCGAGAACGTCGACCCGGTCCAGTACTCGGTCCGGCTGCTCGTCCCGCCGGGATCGTTGGTCCTCTCGTCACCGGCGTTCCGGCCGAGCATCGGCGAGTACGACGTCACGTCACTGTCGTGGACGTGGAAGTCGCCGGACCCGGAACTGGACCGGTTGCAGGCCGAACTCGCGGCCATCGCGGAGGACGCGCTCGACCGCAGTGTGGCGCACGGGGAGACATTCGAGGCGGTTCGCAACGCCGTTCACGCGTCGACCGGACTTGCGCGCAAGCGTGTCGAGATCGTCTCGGCCGGACCTGCGTCGCGGCCCAGACCCTCCGAAGCGTGGTTCTGCTGTGCCGAGCCGACCGCCGCACAACGGACCGAGTCCGGATGCGCCGCGGACGAACGCGCTCAGGCCTCCGACCAGTGCGCGGAGAGCCCGTAGATCACCAGGATCGCCATGATGATCGCGGTGAGGGCGAAGAGCGGCAGGATGGGCAGCACCAGGAACCAGAAGACGGCACCGATGCACGCGACGGTGACACCGATCCACCGTGTCAGGTTCGAACCCTGGAAGAGTCCGATCGAGACCAGTATCTCTGCCGCTCCCCAGAGGATCGCGATCCACCCCCACGTCGTGAGCGTCCCGAAGATGAGCCCGCTCTCGTCGAAGTACTCCCGGTCGAGCAGGGCGCCGATGCCCCAGACGACGTTCGCCACGCCTGCAACGAGGAATATCACGATCGCGAACGTGACCCAGCCCGATTCCCCGAACTCGTTCCCAGTCGATCCTGTGCTCGTGCCTTCGGAAGTCGCTGTGCCGGTCATGGTCTTGCCTTTCGGGTCGACCCGCCCGATGCCCCGTGTTCTTGCGCTCGATGAAAGCCTTGTCGGAGTTTCGACTCTCTGCAAGACAGGCCGTTACCCCGCGCCGGCTGTGTCGCGCTGCAGCACGACGCAACTGTGCGGCTTCATGTTCTCGATTTGCGTGCGCCCTTCGGACACGCCGAAGTTCCGGCCCGTCCAGACGTCGACGAGCCAGGCCTCGCGCGCGAGGTCAGGGCAGACGGAGCGCAGATCAACCTCTCTCGAGCGTGGCCTGTCGGCGAAGTTGGCGATCATCACCACGGGCTGTCCGCCGGGTTCGGCCACGAGCGTTTCGGGCAAGTCGCGGCTGAAGAGATCAGGGACGGAGCGGAAGGCTCCGCTCATGCTCCTCGCGAGCCGGACGATCTCGAGCCGGTCGTCGCTCAGATCTGAAAGCCTGTCCGAGAGCACGAACATCCCGTCGGAGAGCCCGATGACCGAGGCGAGGCTCCTCACCTCGTCGAGCTTGAGTCTGCTCTTGCGTTCACGGACGAGAAGGCAGTCAGGATCGTTCGCCCACAGGCGGCCGTGCATGAACGCACGCGCGAGCGTGTTGCGCACAGCGTGCTTCGTGGCCAGGCCGTGCCGGTCACGCATCAGCGTCCGGGTGACCGGGAGCGACCACCACGGTGTGACGTCCTGGCCGATCCGCATCCCGTCGACGACCCCCACAGCCGGGCCGGGCGGACAGCCGCAGGCGAGGAGGAACGCGTCCTCGCCCGCTCCCTCCCGGATGGCCTCGAGCCCGCGTCGGAGAGCCTCACCCCGCGTCGACCGCGGGTCGAAGCGGTCGGCCTCCAGCGTGACCGCATAGAGGAAGTCGAGCTTGAGGACCCGGTAGCCCCAGTCGTGACGCACCGTCCGGGCGACGCGTGTGAGCCAGTCGAGGACGTCGGGGTTCGTAGTGTCCAGTGCCCACATCGGCCTCGTCTTCGCCCAGCCCGGATTCCAGAGGGAAGTCACCGGCTTGCCCTTGCGGCGCAGGAGCCAGTCGGGGTGATCACGGGCCGTGCGCGATTCCGGGTCCGCGATGAACGGGGCGAGCCAGATGCCTGCATCGAAGCCGGCCGCATTGATCTTCCCGGCGAGTGCCGCCATGCCGTCGGGGAACTTGTCGTTCGTCGCGAGCCAGTCCCCGATCGCCGCCTGGTGGCCGTCGTCGACCATCACGTAGTCGAGGTCGATCGACTCGCGCAGCTTCACGCAGGCGGCGAGGTTCTCATCGACGTCGGCCTGTGTGACCTTCGTGAAGTAGTAGTACCAGGAGCACCATCCCGACGGTGGCGCTGCGGGTACGCGTGCCCGCATGGACTTTCCGAGGCCGGCGGCGAGCAATGACAGAGCCTTCTCCGCGTCACTCGCGACGACGATGCGCAGTGTCTCGGCGTCGACGGTCTCGCCGGGCGCAAGAACGATCCCGTCCATGTCGCAGCTCGCCGTGAGACGCCGCTGAGTGCCTGCCCGGGCGTCGAGCGTCACGCCGGAGAGCTGCCGGCCGGAGGTGACGAAACCCATCCCGAGGGCGATGCCGCTACCGGTATCGATGGATGTGAGCAGCTCCGACCGGACCAGTCCCGCCTTACCCGACGCCGGATGAACGGGGTTGCACTGGGACAGGCGGAGTATGGAGAGCGGCGGGTCGCTGTCGGGCTCGTCCATGCGGAGGGATCCTGTGCCACTCCACGACTGGTACCCGTTCCGGAACATCGACCAATCGTTCGTACTCCTGGCCCGGCCGTCGACGGTCAGGAAGGCGCCCGTCACGTCGAAAGGGTTCAGGCTCCAGAGCTGGATGGGCTCGGCGCCCGTGTTGGTAACGGAGAGGTCGAGGCTCGCGCCCTCCTCGTCCGTTCGCACGTCCAGGGAGACACTCAGGGGGCGCCGATCGTCGACGTAGGTTCCGCTCGGATCTGCTGCGAGGTGGACGGTCCTATGTGTTCGGCCGCCCGGCCCGTAGACGAGTCCCGCCGTCACCGGACCGACGACCACTCTGTGGTCGTCTACGTCGAAGCCGAGGGTGGGCCGCCCGGCGACCTCCATCTGCGTAGTAGCCATCCTCCGGGGAAGGCTACGCTCCCGAGCTGTCGTAACGACGTCGCGAACCGTTAGCGAGGAGGTCGCGTGCCGGATACCAACCCTCATCGCCTGCCCCGGGTCGTCGTCCCCGAGCGCTACGAGCTCCTCCTGTCACCCGATCTGGACGCAGGCACCTTCACGGGCAGCGCCTCGATCGAGGTCGCGGTCACCGAACCCGTGGACGAGATCGTCCTCAATGCAGCCGAGCTCACGATCCTCGAGGTCTCGGTCACAACAGTCGCCGAGGAGGCCTGTCACATCGAGGACGTGGAGGAAGACGGTGACCGCGAGCACGTCACCGTACGTCTCGGCGAGCCCCTTGACCCGGGGGAGTACACCCTGCACTTCGAGTTCGAGGGCGCGCTCAACGACAAGCTGAGGGGCTTCTATCGCTCCACCTACGAGACCGCCGAGGGGGACCGCAGGACGCTGGCGACCACCCAGTTCGAACCAACGGACGCACGCCGGGCATTTCCCTGCTTCGATGAGCCCGACTTCAGGGCGCGATTCGCCGTCACGCTCGACGTTCCGGAAGGCATGGCCGCGTTCTCCAACGGGCGTGTGCTCTCCGAAGAGAGAGCCGAACGGCGGGGCCGCAAGAGGGTGCGCTTCGCCGAGACCATTCCCATGTCCACCTACCTCGTGGCCTTCGTCGTCGGCGAGCTCGACGCGACCGGTCCCGTCGACGTCGAAGGGACGCCCTTGCGTGTCGTCCACGTGCCGGGCAAGGCGCACCTGACCGAGTTCGCCCTCGAGGTGGGCGAGCATGCTCTGCGCTTCTTCGCCGACTACTACGGCATCCCGTATCCGGCCGACAAGCTCGACCTCCTCGCGATCCCCGACTTCGCTGCGGGGGCCATGGAGAACCTCGGCTGTGTGACGTTCCGCGAGGCCCTGCTCCTCGTCGACCCGGCGAAATCCACACAGGCCGAGTTGACGAGGATCGCCGACGTCGTCGCACACGAGATCGCGCACACGTGGTTCGGCGACCTCGTCACGATGAAGTGGTGGAACGGTCTCTGGCTGAACGAGGCCTTCGCGACCTTCATGGAGGTCGCGGCCGTGGCCGCCTTCCGGCCGGAGTGGGAACGCTGGTCCCAGTTCGCGTTGGAGAGGAGCGCTGCCTTCGACGTGGACGCGCTCGAGACCACCCGGCCCATCGAGTACCCGGTCGAATCGCCCGAGGACGCCGAGGGCATGTTCGACATCCTCACGTACGAGAAGGGCGCCTCGGTCCTGCGCATGCTCGAGCAGTACCTGGGCCCGGAGACGTTCCGGGAGGGCATTCGGCACTATCTCCGCAAGCACGAGCTCGGCAACACGGAGACCACGGACCTCTTCGACGCGATCGAGGAGAAGGCGGACGCGCCCGTCCGCCGCATCATGGACACCTGGATCTTCCAAGGCGGCTTCCCCCTCGTGCGCGCCGCCGCGGACGGCGGGCGTCTCCGGCTCGAGCAGGCCCGCATGTCGTACCGGCCCTCCGTGGACGGATCCCGATGGGAGATTCCCGTCCTCGTCCGCGCCATCGGAGAAGACGGCGCAGGGACGGTCGGCGCCGGCAGGACGGAGCGGCTCCTCCTCTCCGAGGAACCAGCCTCCGTCACCCTGGAAGGCGCAGCGGCATGTGTCGTGAACTCGGGCGGTCACGGCTACTACCGCGTGGCGTACGACGCCGGTCTCGCTGCAGCGCTCGCTCGACGTCTGGCCGAACTCGAACCCGTCGAGCGATACGCTCTCGTCGACGACGCCTGGGCTTTCGTGATGTCGGGTGAGGGCGACGCGGCGGGATTCCTGCAACTCCTGGACGGATATCGCGAAGTCGGGGACCTCGACATCTGGAGGCTCGCCGCCGGGTGCCTGGGCGCCTTGGACCGTCTCGTCGACGGCGCTGCACGTGACGCCTTGCGTGCACGTGTGCGCGAGATGCTCGCGCTCAACATCTCCCGTCTCGGATGGGACCCGTCCCCGGACGAGCCGGGCCTGGATCGTCAGTTGCGAGGCGTTCTCATCCGGACGCTCGGCATCATCGGGAACGACGACGACACGTACGCGCGGGCGCGGTCCCTGCACACAGAGATGCTCGCTGATCCCGATGTCCTGTCGGGCGACGTCGCCGCCGCCGTCGTCGCCGTCGTCGCCTCGAAGGGCGACGCATCGGATTGGGACACCTTCGTCCGCCTGTCCAAGGATTCCCAGACCCCGCAGGAGAAGCTTCGCTACCTGCACTCGCTCGTCGAGTTCCCCGGCGAGGACGAGTTCCGCAGGACCCTCGACCACGTGTTGTCCGACGAGGTCAAGACCCAGGACGCGCCTTTCGTGATCGCGGGGCTGATCGGCCACCGCGACCACGGACCGATCGCATGGGACCGCGTCGCGAGCGAATGGGAGGCAATCAATGGCCGATTCCCGTCGAACACGATCGTGCGGATGGCAGCCGGCGTGAAGGCACTGGGGCTCTCCCATCCCCATCTCGCACCCGACGTCCGCGAGTTCTTCGCCGAGCACGAGATCCCCCAGGCACGCCAGACCCTCGCCCAGCACCTCGAGAAGCTGAAGGTCAACGTCGCCCTCCGCGAGCGCGAGTCGGGCCGCCTGGCAACCTGGCTCGTCAGGTGAGGCCTACCGGCGTGTGGGGCCTGCCGCGAGCCTGAGGCCTACTGGGGCGGGATGTCGGCGGCCGCAGCACCCAGCGACTGCGGGGGCCAGGCGAACGACGTGACACCCTCGTCGATCGTCCGGGGCGCGCGCTGGTCGGCGTCGTCGGGGTTCGTCGCCTGCGCCGTCAGGATCCGTCTCTGCTCGTCCAGCAGGTAGGCCACCTCGCCTGCGCTGTTCCACGCCGTTGCCGGACTGGCCGCGACGAGACCCTCGGCGAGCAACTGCGGAGCCGGGCTGAGCGAGACGTCGACTCGCCAGAGGGAGAGGGTCCGGACCGCCGGATCGGCGGAGCGCGACGTGTACGCCACCGACTCGCCGCTCGACGCTGCGACCACCGCCGGATCCGCATACTGGACCTCCGGTTGGGCGACCACGGCCTCCACCTCGTTCCTCGACGCAATCTCGTAGATGCCACCTACCGCAGGTTCGTAGCGCGTGGCCATCTCGCCCGGTACCGGGGCGTTGGAGAAGAGGACGGCAGCGTCCTCAGTCCAGGCGACACCCGTCGCGTTGCTGCTCCCCACAGCCTCGGAAGTCTCGCCCGTCTCCGCGTCCATGGTGCCGACCATGATCGGGGAGACGTCCGTCGGGGCCGACATGAATGCGATCTGCGATCCGTCGGGAGACCACGCGAAGAGGTCTGCGGCTTGCGGGGGCGGTGCCATCTCCCGAAGGGCTCCGGATGCGGCCTCGGCGACCACGAGCAGGCCACCCTCGAGCTCCCCGGGAACGACGAAGGCGATCTTCTCACCGTCCGGCGACCAGCGCGGGCTCCGCACGTACGGAGCGACAGCGTCGATCGGGACCGGGAGCAGTTCCGGGTAGACGAGCCGCTCCGGGTTCGTCCCGTCAGTGTTCATGACCCAGAGCTCGCCGCCGGGGTCGTTGGGACCCGCCGAGCGGACGAACGCGACCTGCGAGCCGTCCGGCGAGGGGGCGGGCTGGCCGTCGTAGGGGCCGTCCGATACCGGCTTCCCCGGGGAGCGCGCGTCCTCGGAGACGTGGATCCTTCCACCCTTCGCATAGAAGATCGGGACCTCCCCCGGTTCCGGCGGGAGGGTCGTCGTCGTGGCTGGTGCCGGCGCCCGGTCTTTCCCCGGGAGCGAACTCGTCGTCGGCTCGGCCTCGAGGTCGGTGCAGGCCGACACGACAAGGACCAAGGCGATTGTGAACCCGAAGAGGACGCGAAGTCTGGGGGGCGTTCTCGTCATGCAGTTGAGCCTATGTGCTGTGCGTCAGGGGGACTGCAGGACCCAGTCGTCCGACTCGGGGTCCCGTTCCATGATGACGAGGCCCCTCGACCCTGCCGCCTTGCAGAACTGCATGAAGCT
>QWHP01000142.1 GCA_021404985.1 Actinobacteria bacterium ATB1 | reverse complement strand
ATGAGGACGTCGGTGTCCTGGAGGAGGAGGTCGTCGAGCCACTCGATCTGGTCGTCGTCCTCGTGGGCCGGAAGCCACTCGATCCAGCTCGGGTCCGTCAACTCGTCGAAGCCGTCGACCATCGAGAGGATGATGTGCACGGCCATCTCGTCGGCGGTGCAGGTCGCGATCGACTCGAGCCACGGGAGGCCCTCAGCTACGCGCTTCGCGATGATGGCGAAGCGGGATGCGAATGCAGATTCGAAGCGTTCGTCGGCGTGGGGTCGTGCGATCGGTGGGAGCGTCTCGAGGATCTCCTGACCGAGACCGTGGTGGAAGTTGTCGTAGATGATCTCGGCGACCGCCCAGATCTTCGCCGCAGAGCGGGCAGTCAGCTCCGAGTCGGCGTAGAGGGCGGTGAAGTCCGGAACGTCGGAGACGAGCCGGATCGTGCGGACCTCACGCCGATCGACCAGTGGCGATGGATTGGTCATCTCGGCCCCCTCAGGCGACGCCGCGGTCGGACGCGTCGCCGCGCGCGTCTGTCGGCTCGTTGAGAAGCTGGAGCAGCGCGGCGCGGGGGACGCGCAGGCAGCGGCCGAGGACGATGCACGGCAGACCCGAGCGTCCGCCCGTGGCCCGCCACTCCCGTGCGAGTGCGTATGCAGCATTCCTGCTGATCCGCAGGATGCCCGCCGCCTCCTCGACGGTGAGCACCTCTGTGTCGTTCAGTTCGGTCGAAGTCATCGGGGCCTCCGGGAGTTGGCGTGTTCCTCCCACTAGGCCCGCGACGGCGTCGAATCTTCCACGGCAGTTCTCGCGGGGGTTGATCTCCAATCCAGCCTCGCCCGGGATTCGGCCCCTCGAGTTGCGGCGGCAAACAGGTTGTCGGTGCCCAGTGCTCCACCCTCGTCCCTGATCACGTGAGGCATCTGACCGATCTCGATAGGTCAACGCGGGCGGAGTCACGTCGCCCTGAGTGGATCTCCGCAGGAGCCGAACGCTTGATGATCGCCTGCAGGCGCTCGGGCACATCACGATCGTGTGGCATAATGTCGCTATCTGCGCTTGGCATGGGCATGCCGCGTGCAGGTCACGAGCGAAACGGGCGGTGGACGGTAAACCGTGGTGGCAAGCAGCAGTAGCTCAGACAACGGCCTTGGGCTGCCCCACAGCATCCAGGCGATTCGCACGGCTCATCCTTGGGAAGCTGTCGCTGAACACGCCCGAGAACACCTGGGTGCCATGGCTGACGAGTTGCCGCCGCTCGTGGACGGACTTGATGCGAGGGTCTTCGGACTCACGAGTGGGTTCTTCTATCTTCCGGCAACGCAGGCCGACGCTTGGGGCGTCGCCGAGGAATCGTGGGTCGAGGAGTTGTGCTTGACCCTCGCTGTGGGTCACGCCCATTTCGCCATCCAGGACGCCCAGTTCGACGCTGGCTCCTGCCCACCGGAGTTGGTGCTCCTATCCGACGTCTGCCTACTGGAGTATCTGAACCTCCTTGACCGGTTCGGCCCCGACTATCGAACCCGCCACGACACCTACTACCTCTGGTACGTCCGAGCCCTGTCGGCAGAACTGAGCCACCGGTCCGAGCTGAGGAGCTATAGCGCACGAGAAGTCAGTGAACTGGGCTTGAAGGCTGCCCCAGGGAACACGGTCCTGCACCTCGTCGCCGATGACCTCGAGGAGCGCCAAGGCATCCGAACACTGCGCCGCGACCTCATGCGGCAGATGTTCGACGAGGAGTCCCGCTCGGAACGACGCAAGACCGCGGCCAAGCCGACCGAGGGCCAGCCACAGGCCGGTCTGACACCGTGGCGGGAGATCATCACCCCGCACGCAGACGTCGCTTCGGGCCGTTTCGATCAGGCAGAGTTCGCCGCCGACCTCTTCGAGGTCTACAGCAAGACCGCCGACGAGGAGTACCAGGACCCGAAGGCGTTCTTCCTTCGCCCGTACGTACCTGACGCACGGGCTTCGGGACCTGCTGGTCGGAGCTGCAAGGCGCTTGTCGGGCGACGGCGGCGACCCGGTCATCGAGCTCCAGACGAACTTCGGTGGCGGCAAGACGCACAGCATGATCGCGCTCTACCACCTGGCCTCCGGCGTCGCGGCCAAGGACTTGCCTGGCGTTGGCGAGGCTCTCTCCGAGTCGGACGTAACCCTCCCGCCGAAGATCAACCGAGCGGTTCTCGTCGGCCAGATGATCTCGCCGTCGGCGCCCCATCTTCCGAGAAGGGCATCGAGCTGCGCACGCTGTGGGGCCATCTCGCATACCAGCTCGGCGGGAAGGCCGGCTATGAGCTCGTCCGGACGGACGACGAAGCTGGCACGAACCCCGGTGCCGCGCTGAGGACTCTGTTCCAACAGTTCGGGCCCGCCGTGGTCCTTATCGACGAGTGGGTGGCCTACGCGCGCCAGCTCCGAGATGGTGGGGACGGAGATCGTCTCGCTGGCGGTGACTTCGACACGCAGTTCACGTTCGCTCAGGCGCTCACCGAAGCCGCCGCAGCGGTCCCGAACGTCGTCGTGCTGGTGTCGATCCCGGCATCGGACATCGAGGTCGGTGGGGACCGGGGCAAGACCGCCCTGGAGAAGCTCAAGAACGTGGTGACCCGCAAGGCGGCTCAGTGGCAACCAGCGTCCCCGGACGAGTCCTTCGAGATCGTCCGCCGCCGGCTGTTCGACCCATTCCAGACGACAAGGCGAAGGTCCGCGACGGAGTCATCCGAGCGTTCAGCGAGATGTACCGCCTCCAGCACGGGGACTTCCCGGCCGGCGTGTCCGAGGCTGAGTACCGCCGCCGAATGGAGCTCTCGTACCCGATTCATCCTGAGCTGTTCGACCGGCTCTTCGGTGACTGGTCCGCACTCGACAAGTTCCAGCGGACCCGCGGCGTGCTGCGCCTGATGGCACTGGCCATCTCACAGCTCTGGCAGCGAGGAGACCAGTCCTTGCTGATCATGCCGGGCAACCTCCCAATGGACTCCGGCGCGTTGGTGAGCGAAATGAAGAAGTACCTCGAGGAGGGCTGGGACCCGGTCATCAAGTCGGACGTGGACGGCGAGAACGCGTTGCCGCTGCGGATCGACAAGGAGAACAAGCACTTCGGGCGCCTCTCGGCCACCCGGCGAGCGGCTCGCACGGTCTACATGGGTTCGGCGCCCAGGCCCGACGGCTCTCGTGGGATCGACATGAAGTCGATCGTCCTCGGATGCGTGCAACCCGGGGAACCGGTCGGTCAGTTCGCCGATGCACTCAAGCGGCTCTCGGGACAAGCCACCCACCTCTACGTCGATGGCGCCCAGTACTGGTACTCGTTGCAGCCCAACGTGACTCGGGTGGCAGCGGACCGAGCCGCGTCGAACTTCACCGACCGAGACGCCGATGACGAGGTCAAGCGGCGTATTGCTGAACAACCCGACCGAGGCAGCTTCACGGCGATCCAGGTGTTCGCCGAGGGACCCGGAGACGTACCCGATGACGACGAAGGCGTGCGTCTCGTCGTCCTGGCGCCTGAAGCCACGCACTCAACGAATGACGACAACTCACCCGCAGTCGCCCTCGCCGAGAAGATCCTCGCTCAACGAGACGGAGGCCCACGGCTCAACCGCAACCTCCTCGTCTTCACGGCTGCTGCGGCCAACCGCCTCAGCGAGCTTCGAGCGGCCACGCGGCTGAACCTGGCGTGGTGCTCTGTCGTGGAGGACTACCAAGGCCTGGACCTCACTGCCCATCAGAAGAAGCAGGCGGAGAGCAAGGTCAAGGAGACCTCGCAGCAGATCGACAGCCTGATCGCAGAGACGTTCACGCAGGTCCTCACGCCGGCCCAGGAGCCCGGGACGTCCACCATCAAGTGGCAGACGACGAAGGCTACGGCGGTTGGTGATATCGGGGCCCGCGTGAGCAAGAAGCTCGCGACCGAGGAGAAGCTGATCGGAACGTACGGCGGTGTGCGGGTGAAGATGGACATCGACCGTTATGACCTCTGGTCTGACCGCGCCGACATCTCCGTGGCGGACCTGTGGAGCACCTACGCCCGCTACCCGCACATGCCACGGCTGGCCTCGTTCCGGGCGCTCGCCGACGCAATCAGCGACGGCACGGCCAACCTGAACTGGTCACAGGAGACGTTCGGCTACGCCGACGCCCACGATGGCAACGGTTGGGTCGGGGTTCGCACCGCGTCGCACGTCACCCCCAACATCAGCGGTCTGCTCATCCATCCGGACTTCGTTCCGGCACCGAAGGGCGCCGCTGGCGACGGCGACGGTGAAGGTGGCGGCGAGGACGGGGGATCCGAGGAAGCGGGAGGCGTGGGCGGTAGCGGATCGTCCGCTAAGCCGAACGCGGGTGAGGGATCGGGCCACACCGGGGCGACGCAGTTCTATGCCCAGTTCGATCTCGACTCCGTGCGAGGGATCAAGCAGCTTGGCGAGATTCTCGAGCACGTCACCGCTCGCCTCGGTCCGAACGTCGAGCTCTCGCTCGAGATTCGGGCAACGAACAACGAGGGTTTTGACGATGCGACCCAACGGATCGTTACCGAGAACGCGTCGAATCTCGGCGCCAACGGTCCCGAGTTCGAGTGACCATGTCCGCGCACGATGGCGTGCCGGAGCCCGGCCTTGGCTGACATCGTCGACCGCATCGTCGAGCAGAACCTCGGCGTCTATCGGGCGGCGCCTTCTCGGTTGCAGGAGGACGTGAGCCAGGAGGCTCAGGTCGCGAGCGACTACCGGGGGCGCCTGGTGTACGAGCTGCTCCAGAACGCCGACGACGCCATGGAGGGCCAGGCGACGGAGCGCGATTGCGTCGCCTTCCTCATCACCGATGACGCGCTGTGGATGGCGAACTCCGGGCGTGCGCTGACCGACGCTGACGTTCAGGGCCTGTGCGGGCTCGGCGCCAGCTCGAAGGTCGATGCCGCCGGAACCAAGCGGGCCTCGATCGGACACAAGGGGCTCGGCTTCAAGAGCGTGCTGGAGATCACTGACGCCCCAGCGGTGTTCTCACGAACCCACTCGTTCCGGCTGGGAGAACATCAGGCTCGACCACACGTCGAGGCCCTCTGGGATGAGCTCGATCATGTGCCGCCACGCAGCGTCCCGGCCATGCGGTTCCCGTCGACGATCGAAGATGCCGACGCCAACGTTCGCTGGGGTGACCTGCGCGCCGACGGGTTCAACACGGCCTTCGCCTTCCCGTTCCGACCCGACCTCGAGCCGGACCAGCGCGCCTCGCTCGCCGAGCGTCTGCTGAGCCTTCCACTGACCACAGTGCTCTTCCTCAAGCATCTGGAGTCGGTTGTGGTGGAGATCGACCAGTCGGGACGCTCCGAGCGCCGGGAGTGGACAGTCAGCCGCGAGGTTCTCGAAGACGACCGATGGGTGCCCGTGACAGGGCTCGTCAGATCGGGCCTCTACCGCGTGACCGTGGCGAGCACGGATGACGACCAGGCGACCTTCTACGTCGCCCTCGACGCCAACGTCCCGATCGGGCCCAACCGAGTCGGACTGAGCGGACCGGCGTGGGAGGGCGTCGATCTCACCGAGGTGTCCATCGCCGCACTCGCCGACGAGCCCGGAGAGGCCATGCCGGAGACCTGGAAGCACTTCCACGTCTTCCTGCCGACCGAAGAGCGCTGCCCTTACCCAATGCTGGTCAACGGCGCCTTCGCAACGGACCTCTCCCGACAGCACGTCCGAGTGCGCCCCGAACGCGGGGACTACAACTCGCACCTCGTGAAGGAGGCGGCGCGCCTCTTCGTCGACCACATGCTCCCGGTCCTCGAGCGTGACGGGCTCGAACGGGTGCTTTCCGTGCTCGACCGCGGCGAGGAACCACCCGGCGGCGGCGCCGCCGAACTGCTTCACATGCGCCTGGTCGAGGCGCTGTCCGAGCATCCCTTGCTGCCTACCGAGTCGGGAGACACCAAGACACTGGCCGCCTGTGTTCTGCCATCTCCTTTGGTGGAGTCGGAGGGCGAGCTGTTCCGCAGCGTGCTGGGCGAAGAGGCTCGGTGGGGTGAGGCGGAGTTCCCGGCGGCGGTGTTCTGCCGTGGTCGGTGGGCACGAGTGGCTGCGGATCACGGCGCCCAGCAACTGACCCCGTCGGAGTGCCTCGCCGTGCTCGGCGCCCTCGCCGATCCGCAGCGATCAGCAATGCAGGAGCACGAGTCCGGTGGGTATGAGGTCGATCCGGTTCTGGAGTTGAGCGCCCTCCTCTGGGAGCGGGCAGATGCACACGAACGATCTGTTCTCGAGGGCGACGCCCGCGAGCAACCGATCTTCCCGATCCACCGCAACGACGACGGCAGCGTCGTTCGTGTCGCTCTTGGGGAGGACACTGCCTTCTACCCGCCGCAGTCCGCCCGGCAGGATTTCCCTCTCCGAGGGCTGCGATTTCTATGCCACTCGATCTGCTGGGGCGCGCTGAACAAGAACGAACGAAACACGATGCTCGGCGAGCAGATGCGCGTCTGGTCGGCGCTCTTCGACGTCAAGGAGTTCCGCTTCCAGGAGGTCATGCAGGCATCGGTGCTACCGGCGCTCGGCCTCAACCCGACACCCGACGAGTTGTCCTGGCGCGCCGAGCTGCAGAGCAAGAACTCGCTCGCCGCGATCTGCCAGCTCGCGGGTGCGTTCACCAAGCCCGACAGGCCACTGCGGTATCAGCGGCTGCAGAGCGATCGGGCCATCTTCAACTTGAGCCGCCTGCCTGTGCCGTGTGTGGGCGATGACGGGTCCGAGGAATGGGTCCCCGCCTACCGCGCCTACTTCGGTCGGGCGTGGATCGACGATCGCTCCTTCGAGCACGTCATCGACTCCCTGCCAGAGGACGACCCGTCGCGTGGCCGGATCGACGCTCGGTTCCTCGTGTCGCCGGAGTGGTTCCTTGGCCTCCTCGAATCCTCGGACGAGGCCCCGTCCGAGGAGGCCGGTGGAGATGACGACGAGGTGGATCTCGATGAGGACGTCGACCGCGCTCTCGAAACGACGGAGTTCGACCGCTGGCTCAACTTCCTCTCTTGGATCGGCGTCAACCGCTCGCTGCGGCTCGTCCACTTCCACGACGTCGAGGACCGCGACACCGGATGGCTGACCACCAAGGAGCTGGAGCAACCGAAGGGTTGGGCCTTCCGCGAGCTGGGAGGCACCTGGGCCGCCTACCGAGCCGAGCTCGATGGGCTGCTTGCTGCACGACCAGACCACGACGAGGTCGTGGCGTACCTCTACGAGGTGCACGACCTGGACCATGCGCTCGCGCTGATCGACGCTGCGGAGCGTGATCGGTCCTCAGAGGTCGCCGGCCGGCTGTTCGAGCACCTCATCCAGCACTGGAGC
>QWHP01000141.1 GCA_021404985.1 Actinobacteria bacterium ATB1 | reverse complement strand
TCTTCGCCTGGACCAGAAACGTGTGGCCCGGAGTGATCGCGCACGCGCTGCTCGACCTGGCTGTGTTCTCCTCAATTCTCTTCGCGTGACGCAGAATCAGGCGGGACACGGCTCGCGCTCGGGCCCCAGAGCCGGTGGCTTCCTGATGGAGCTCAAGCCGGCAGCGGTCGTCTCGGGACAGTAAACGTTCGGATCCTGCCCGTACTCGATGTGGAACACGGCCTTGCCCGACGAGGTGAACGACTTCAACAAGTCACATTCGTGATACTCGAAGCACTGCTCGTTCACGGCGAAGTCGAACAGCCCGGCGAGCTCGCCAATCTGACCGAGACCGTTCTTGAGGCCCACGGCGAGCAGGCGAGAGTGCGCCGCCTCGGCCAGAAAGGTGTCGAAGGCGATCTGATCCTTGGCCGTGAGGGGAAAGCCCGTCGAATACGTGTACCCGTCGATGTTGTCGGGATCGACTCCGTCGCAACCCTTGCGTGCCGCCAAGTCCATCCGGGAGGAGAGGATCGGCCCCAAGACGTCGAGCTGGCGGATGTCGACCCAGCGTTCACCCGGCCAGCCGTCGAGTCCCCTGCCCAACATGTCGTCGGGGTATTCCGCGGCATCGGGACGCCACTCCTCCCACGACCCGGCACTGAAGTAGCAGACCACTCTCCGTCCCCGCCCATGCAGAGTCGCGATGTCGGCCTCCGTGGTGTCGAATAGGTCGAGTACGAAGACCTCCGCATCCACGTCCAGTGCCAGCTCCCCGGTGAACTGGATCTGCCAAGTCGTCCCCGGTGCCGGACTCCACCGCGGGCCCGCACGGGGCGGTTCGACGAGAGCGGAGCGACGCTCTGAACGAGTCTGTGCGACTCGTACACGTACCGCGGGACCCGGCTCCGCCGCGTCCACGGGACCTTGAACCGGCACGCCCAGCCAGGTCGACAAGACGACGATCACCAGCAGCGCGCCACGGAGCACAGGCAGTGCCGTGCGGGCAGGGACTCCTCTTGCATGGGCTCTCGGGTGCACCACTCCTCCCGCTTTCGGCGAATCCGGCCCCGCTCTGAAGCTCAGTCCGTCTCCCATGCGCCCAGGATCTCACGCGTCGTCGTGATCGTGGCGAGCAGGGCAAGCGTGTGCTCGAACATGGAGTCGACGTGGGCGGAGGGAACCCCAGCGACGGCGTCACGCGGAATCACCACGTCGTAGCCCGCGTTCACGGCGTCGAAGGTCAGGTTCGTCACGGCGACGTTCACGCTGACACCCGTGGCGATCACCGTCGTCGCCCCCAGGTTGCGCAGCACAGCGTCCAGATCGGTCCCTGCCATCGGGGAGAGTCCGTGCATCCGCGACAGGACGACATCCGTGTCGGCCTGCGCCAGTTCGGGGAGCACTTCGACGTCCGGCGAGCCTGCCAGCATGGGCGGAAGCTTCGCCATGGCTGCGAAGAGCCGCGCGTTGCCGTTGGCGCCCAAGCCGTCGGCCCTCCGGAACGCCGTGCAGTGGACGACGTGTGCCCCGGCGGCACGAGCGCCCCGACACAGGGTGGCCGTGGCCTCGATCGGGCCCCGGCGCGCTGCCTCGGCCAGATCGGGCAGCCTCGAGAGGTCGCCCACGACCCCCCTCTGCAACTCGGACGTGACGATCGCCGTCCGGGCAGGCACCACGAGCGAGCTCAGATCCCGTGCCATCTCTCTGCACCACCCGATCCTCTCACCCGTCGCCCCCGACTCGCTCGCGCAGCACGAACTTCTGCACCTTGCCGGTCGCGTTCGTGGGGAGCGCGTCCACGAACGTGACGTACCTCGGGACCTTGTAGTTGGCCATGTTCTCGCGACACCACGCGACGAGCTCGCCGGGATCCATCTCCGTTCCCGGTCGAAGCACGACGAAGGCATGTCCGACCTCGCCCATCCGTTCGTCCGGGACGCCGATCACCGCTACCTGTACGAGCGACTCGTTCGCCAGCATCAGGTTCTCGATCTCTGCCGGGTAGCAGTTGAAGCCGCCCATGATGAACATGTCCTTCTTGCGGTCGGTGATTCGGATGTAGCCACGCTCGTCCATCACACCGATGTCGCCCGTGTGGAGCCACCCATCGCCGTCGATCGTCGCCGCGGTCTCCTCTGGATCCTCGAAGTAGCCGGCCATAACGTTGTATCCCCGGACGACAATCTCGCCAGGTCTACCCCGGGGCACCTCCGTCCCAGCGTCGTCGATGACGCGAACGGACACGTCCGGGATCGCACGCCCACTCGTGCGTGCGATCGTCTCTGGATCGTCGTCGTACCTGCACATCGTCGCGATCCCGCACGTCTCCGTCAGGCCGTACCCGGTGATGACGGTCTCGAATCCGAGGCGGTCCCGCATCCGCTCGACGAGCTCCACCGGAATGGCTGCGGCGCCGGTCACGGCCAGTCGAAGGCTCGAGAGATCGGAGGCGTCGAGATCGGGATGGGCGAGGATCGTCTGGTAGAGAGCGGGCGGGCCGGGCAGGACGCTTACCCTGTCCTTGGGGATCCGTGCGAGCACTTGCGCGACGTCGAAGACCTGATGCGGGAGGACGGTCGCCCCCCGCATGATCGAGGAGAGCCATCCGGCCTTGTAGCCGAAGGCGTGGAAAAAGGGGTTCACGATCAGGTAGCGGTCGCCCTCTCGCAGACCGACCACCTCGCTCCAAGCGCCGTAGGCGCGAAGGTTCTGCCCGTGGCAGGTCATGACGCCCTTCGGGTTCCCGGTCGTCCCAGACGTGAAGAGTATGTCGCTCACGTCGTCCGGCCGGACCGAGTTTGACCGCGCGTCCACTTCGCCCGACTCGATCGGAGCCCCGCGAGCGACAAAATCCGCCCATGGCTCTGTGCCATCCGGCTCGTCACCCCGCAGGATCACGACACGCCGGAGGTCTTCGAGTCCGGGCACGGGTCCCCTGCCGTTGCCCACACCCGCCACCGGACCCGACGCACTCAGCATGGTCACGTAGTCCGTGTCGAGAAAACCCTCCACCGTGAAGAGCAGCCGGGCCCGGCTCCTCTCGAGGACATACCGCGCCTCGGCCGCCTTGAAACGTGTATTCACCGGAACGAGGACCCCTCCGGCCAACTGGCCGCCCAGGGCCGCGACGATCCATTCCCAGACGTTGGGGGCCCAGATCGCGAAACGGTCACCCTTCTCGAGTCCGGCAGCGAGGAAGGCCCGCGCTGAATCCCGGGCCGCAGTGTGCAGTTCGAGAAAACCGATCTCGCGGTCGCCGTCCTCGATGGCGACGCGCCCCGCATAGGCGAGCCCGGCACGCTCGACCATCTCCGGGATGGTCCGGGCCTCGTGCGGCATCCCTGATCCCCTTGTCCCGACTCGAATCTGACAATCCGTCAGACGATAGCTCGCGATCAGCGGGCGACGCTGAAGTCGAAGGAGACGGTTCGGCCGTCCAGCTCCACTTCGCGGCCGAGGTCACCCTGGGCGTAGGTGACCGATGCTGCGAGGACCTGATCCGCGATGTAGGTCTCGTGGCGGCGGATCGCTTCTGCCACGCCGTCGGGGAGGCTCAGGCGCAACTCGATGCGGTCCGAGACCTCGAGGTCCTCGTCTTTTCGGGCCTGCTGGACGATTCGAACGAGGTCGCGTGCGAGCCCCTCGGCGCGCAGCTCGGCCGTGACCTCGGTGTCGAGGACGCAGACTGCCGAGTTGTCCGGCAGGGGCGCGGCTGCCGACCCCTCCATCGCATCCAGGGCGAGGTCGAACTCGCCCGCGTCGAGTGTGTGACCCGCCACTTCCACGGTGCCGTCGTCGTTGAGCCGCCAGTCCCCTGCCCGCGCAGCCTTCATCACGGCCTGCGTGTCACCGCCGAGCTTCGGGCCGATCATGCGACCGTCGGGTCTGAGGATGAACGTACCGAACTGCTCGACGTCACCCGTCAGTTCGACCTCTTTCACGTTGACCTCGTCCCTGAGGAGTTCGAGGAACGGCGCGAGGTCGTCGGTGGAGGTCCCCGCCACCGTGAGGCGCGCGAGAGGGAGACGCACTCTCAGGCCTCGGTCCGACCGGAGTGACAGGGCGGTCGAGGCCACGGACCTGATCCTGTCCATCGCAGCAACGAGCCCTTTGTCCTCTGGGAGGACGTCGGGATCGGGCCAGTCCTCGAGATGTACCGATCCCCCGCCGGTCAATCCCGTGTGGATCTCTTCGGCGAGGAGAGGCAGGAGCGGCGCGACGACCCGGGTGAACGTCACGAGGACTGTGTAGAGCGTGTCGTACGCGTCCTTCTTCGATCGAGGATCGGCGGCCTCGCCCTCGACAGGCGCCCAGAAACGATCGCGACTCCGGCGGATGTACCAGTTGTTCAGAGCGTCTACGAACGCCGTCACCTCGGCACAGGCGCCGGCGATGTCGTAGGCATCCATTCGCGCGGTCACTCTCTCGATCAGTTCGTGGGTCTTGGCGAGCACGTACTTGTCCAGGAGCTCTTCGCTGTCGGTTCGCATCTCCGCACGCATGCCGTCCACGTTCGCGTACAGCGTGAAGAAGTGGTAAGCGTTCCAGATCGGATTCAGGACCGACCTGACGACCTCGGCGATGCCTGCCCCTTCGCGGTCGATCCTGAGATCGAGGCCGCGCAGGATCGGCGACGCGATCAGGTACCAGCGGAGGGCATCCGCACCGTAGGTTTCGAATACCTCGTCGGGATCGGGGTAGTTGCGCAACCTCTTCGAGAGCTTGCGGCCCTCCTCGTCGAGGACGACCCCGTGGCACATGACGTTTCGGAATGCGGGCTTGTCGAAGAGGGCGCCCGCCAGCACGTGCAGTGTGTAGAACCACCCGCGCGTCTGGGCGATGTACTCGACGATGAAGTCACCCGGGAAGTGATGTTCGAACCACTCACGGTTCTCGAAGGGGTAGTGCACCTGCGCGAACGGCATCGAGCCAGACTCGAACCAGCAATCGAGCACGTGCGGCACGCGGCGCATGACCGATCTGCCGCTCGGATCGTCCGGGTTCGGTCTCGTGAGCTCGTCGATGTGGGGACGGTGCAGGTCGTCCGGACGGATGCCGAAGTCAGCTTCGATCTCGTCCAGACTCCCGTAGACGTCCATGCGCGGATGCTCGGGGTCGTCGCTTCGCCAGACGGGTATGGGCGCCCCCCAGAAGCGGTTCCTGCTGATCGACCAGTCGCGCGCGCCTTCGAGCCAGCGGCCGAACTGCCCCTCCCTGACGTGCTCGGGGATCCACTGGATCCCCTTGTTGAGCTCGACGAGACGGTCCCGGATACTCGTGACGGCAACGTACCACGACGGTATCGCCCGGTAGATGATCGGCGTGTCGGTCCGCCAGCAATGCGGGTAGTTGTGCACGTAGCTGTCGTGGCGGATGATGCGGCCCAGATCCTTCAGATACCGGATGATCGAGGTGTTGGCCTCGAGGACGTTCTCCCCGGCCCACTCCGGGACGTCCTCGGTGAAGCGTCCACTCTCGTCCACTGGGACCACGAGCGGTATGCCCGCCTCCTCGCTGACCCTCTGGTCCTCCTCGCCGAAGCCCGGCGCGAGATGGACGATGCCGGTTCCCTCCTCGGTGTCGACGAAGTCGGCGGCGAGGACCCTGAACGCGTTCGGTGTGGAGTCGAAGTACGGGAAAAGGGGCTCGTACGTCCGGCCGGCCAGTTCGCGTCCCCGCACCGTACCGGTGTGGCGGGTTCCCTCGAGTTGCGCGTCGTATCGGCCGCGCGCCGCCTCGGCGAGGACGTAGAACTCGCCGTCATCCTCCATGATCGCGTAGTCGATCTCCGGTCCGACGGCTAGAGCGAGGTTCGACGGAAGGGTCCAAGGCGTCGTCGTCCATGCGAGGACGTGCATGCGGCCCGGATCCCCCGGAGCACGATCGAGTTGGAAGCTCACGGTGATCGCAGGGTCCTGCCGAGGGCGCGTGGCGTCGTCGAGC
Organism: Actinobacteria bacterium ATB1; assembly: GCA_021404985.1. GTDB lineage: Bacteria > Actinomycetota > Acidimicrobiia > UBA2766 > UBA2766 > QWHP01. The sequence continues at coordinate 1,413 of QWHP01000141.1, read as the reverse complement.
CGGATCTCGAAGTTCGACAGAGGCGTCTCCGCGCCCCACGAATAGGGCATGACCCGGTTCGCCTCGTAGACGAGACCCATGTCATACAGGCGTTTGAACGCCCAGATGACAGACTCCATGTAGGAAAGGTCCATCGTCTTGTAGTCGTGCTCGAAGTCGACCCAGCGCGCCTGGCGGGTGACGTAACGTTCCCACTCGCCCGTGTATCGCAGGACCGAGGTCCGGCAGTGGTCGTTGAAGCGCTCGATGCCGAAGTCGATGATCGACCTCCGACCTGTGACCTCGAGCTCCTTCTCGGCCTCCATCTCGGCAGGGAGCCCGTGACAGTCCCAACCGAACCTGCGCTCCACCCTCCTGCCCCGCATCGTCATGTAGCGGGGAACGACGTCCTTCACATACCCGGTGAGGATGTGGCCGTAGTGAGGTAGGCCGTTCGCGAACGGAGGCCCGTCGTAGAACACGTATTCGTTGGCGCCCTCCGCCCCCGGCTCCCGCCGGTCGACGCTGCGCAGGAACGTGCCCTCCTCATGCCAGCGAGCGAGGATGCGCCGTTCCAGCGCAGGGAAATCAGCTCGCGGTGACACATCGGGATAGCGGCTGGCGGGGGCGGTCTCTGTCATGTGGGTGCCCAGGTTATCTCCGGTGGGACCTGCCTCACCTGATGATTCCCCGTTCCTCGAGTAGGGAGAGCACGGACGATGCGCTCTCCTCGAGAGCCTCGCCGGACGTGTCTATCCGGAGCTCAGCCCGCTCGGGAGGCTCGTACGGGGCCGAGATCCCTGAGAAATCCGGGATCTCCCCTGCGCGCGCTTTCGCGTACAGGCCTTTGACGTCCCTTGCCTCGCACACATCGATCGGCGTGTCGACGAATACCTCCAGGAACCCGCCCTCGGGATGCCTCCCCCGAACTGCGTCACGGTCCGATCGGTACGGCGAGATGAACGCGGTGAGGACGATCAGGCCTGCGTCGTTGAATAGGGCGCACACCTCGCCGATCCGCCTGATGTTCTCCGTCCGGTCCTCCGGTGAGAAACCGAGGTCGGCGTTGAGGCCGTGACGCACGTTGTCTCCGTCGAGGACATAGGCGTGGATGCCGCGCTCGACCAGGGCGCGCTCGACGGTGATCGCCAGGGTCGACTTCCCCGAACCCGACAGGCCTGTGAACCAGACCGTCGCAGCCCGGTGTCCGAGGGCAGCCTCGCGCTGCTGACGCGTCACGTGCCCTTCGCTCCAGGTGATGTTGCCGCTCCTGGGCTGCGTCACTGCGGCTCTCCGCCCAGGAACCCCCGCTCGTCGAGAACCGCAAGGATCTGCTCGACGCACTCCTCGATCGATACCTCTGAGGTGTCGCAGACGACGTCAGCGTTGCCGGGGACGTCGTATGTCGATGACACACCGGGGAACTGCGGGATC
>QWHP01000140.1 GCA_021404985.1 Actinobacteria bacterium ATB1 | reverse complement strand
GGCCGTGCCCTGAAGACCGCAAAGAGGAAGGCAAGCGCCGACAGGGACCTCTCGCCGCCGGACAACAGGGAGAGCCGCTTCGGACTCTTGCCGCTGGGTCTGGCTTCGATCTCGATCCCTGTACCGAGCACGTCGTCGGGCTCGGTCCGGATCAGTTTCCCATCCCCACCCGGGAAGAGCAGCGCGAAGAGATCCGAGAAGTGGCGGCCGACATCCTCGTAGGCGGACTCGAGGACCTCTGCGATCTGCCGGTCGACCTGGCGGACGATCTGGAGGACGTCCTTCTTGGCGGTCCGCACGTCCTCGAGCTCGGACTCGAGCAGGTCGTTACGCTCGGACAGCTCCCGGAACTCCTCGAGTGCCAGCGGGTTGACAGGCCCGAGACGTTTCAGCTCGCGCTCGGCGCTCGCGATGCGCTCCTCGACCTCTCCAGGTTCCACGCCCTCGGGGAGGTCGACGCCGAGCGCTGCGTCCGTGGAAACCCCGAGCTCCCGGCCAGGAACCTCCTCGACGGCCTCGAGCCGGGCCTTGGCCTCGGCGAACGCGAGCTGGGCGTCGCGCAGCTCGGTGTCCAGCTCACGGATCGCAGCCTCGTGGCGGGAGGTCTGGACACGCAGGGCGTCGAGCTGGCGCACGGTCTCGGCTCGCTTCACCTGGCATGCCTCGAGATGTGCCGCAGCGTGATCACGACGGCGTACCGTCTCAGCCGTGATCGCAGCGAGCAGGTCGTCGACGTCGTCGAGGTGGCGCAGGGCAAGGATGCAGAGCCTCCTCTGCTGCTCTGCAACACGCTCCCGCTCGCCGGCCTCCTTGCGCAGTCGGTCGATCTCACCGAGGCGCTCCTCCACAGCACGGTGACGCTCCGAGATCCGCGCGCGCTCGGCCTCGATGCGCAACGACTCGGCGCGCAGGGCGACCCCGCGCTCGTCGAGCGTCGAACGCAGCCCCTCCAGGCGCTGGCGCTCGCCGTCCGAGGGACCGATATCGCCCGCGAGGCGGGCTGCGATCTCGTCTCGCCGCAGCCGGTGCTCGATGAGAGCTGCCCCGACCTGCTGCTGTCGCTCCCTTGCCCTCTCGAGGCTGCGGACGAGCTCGGCCTCCTCATCCGCGAGACGGCCGAGGCTCTCGGCGTGGGACCTGAGTTCGGCCCCTGAACGCGAGATGTGGGAGGCGAGCTCGTCGTGCTCACGACGCAACCTGTGGATCTCGGCCTCACGATCGACTCGCCGCCTCCGCACGGCTGCCGCCTGACGTTCCGCCAGCTCCGCACGCTGAACAGCCTCGGTGGGAGAGAGGGCGGCCGCGGTCGAGCGGCCTCCCGAGACCACCGAGAGCAGCCCGCCCGAGAATCGGTCTCCGTCGGGGGTGAGGAACACGAGGTCAGGGTGTGCCCTGCTCAGGGCGAGTGCGTGTTCCGCGTTGCGGGCAACGAAGACCCTCGACGAAATGTGTGACAGGAGGTTTGCGATCGTCGTGCTGTGTGGACTGTCGGCCACGCTCACGACCTCGTCGAAGGCGAGCACGCCGAGTCCCTCGGCTGCCTCGCGGATCCGGCGCCGGTCCGGTGCCTTCGCAGAGGTTTCCGGTTCGCAGGCCAGAACGAGTGTTCCGTCGGGGGTTTCCTTGACGGTGGAGATCGCACCGGCAGCCAGCTCCGGCCCGATGAGGAGCGCAGAGAGGAGTTCCGTCAATCCTGCCTCGACAGCGCGTTCCGCTCCCCTTCTCGGGCGGACGAGGTCGCCGATCGCCGGGAGGTCGCCGTACCGCTTGCGCAGCCGCCTCGCCGCGGTCAGGGATCCCTCGCACGCTGCAGCGGAAGCCTCGATGGACTCTGCCCGGGCACGCTGTGCAGCGGCTTCGCTCTCGAGCCGCGTGACGTGGTCGGTGAGTCTGTCGTGCTCCTCCTGGGCGCGGACGCGGAGCCGCTCGAGGCGCTGCCTTCGATCTTCCAGTGGAACCGATTCGGCCTGGAGACGCTCTGCCTCCTCGGTCGAGGCTGCGATGGCGTCCTGGAGTCGCGTGAGGCGGTCCTCCATGGAGTCGATCTGGTCCGCGAGCGAGGCTTCCTCCGCCTCGGCACGCTCGAGCGCTGCCTCGACCGACGAGTGCTGGGCACGAAGGGCGGCACGGCGATCGTCACCGTCGAGCCCGGCGGCGCGCCACGACGCGTCCAGGTCGGCGACTGCCGCGTTGTGCTCACTCGACACCTCCGCGTGAAGCGAGCTCTGGTGCGACAGGGTGTCCGCCTCTGACTCCAAAGCCCCCAGCACGGCTCGAAGCTCCTCCTCTTGGCGGGCAAGGTCTGCCGAATCCGCGACCCCCTCGAGCTCCGAGAGGCGGCGCCGCGCGCTGCGCCGGCGTTCTGCAGCGACCTGGGAGAGCCCGTGGAGATGGGCTAGGACGCGGTCGAGGCGCTCCCTGAGGGCCCGGGCCGCCTCGACGACCTCCGAGGCATCCTCGGCACCGGCCTCGAGGACGCTGAGCTGGGACCGGGCACCCTCACCCTGGTTCCTCAGCTCCCCGAGGCGGCCGTCGAGCTCTTCACAGCGGCTTCGTGCAAGACGCTCGTCCCGCCGGCGATGGCGGATCAGATCCCCCGCCCTCCAGAGCGAAAGGGTGCGCAGGAGACCGGACACCTCCTCGTGACGCTCGGCCCCCTCGACCTGCCGGCGAAGCGGACGCAGGCGACGCTGCAGCTCCTTGTGGACGTCTCCGAGCCGCACCAGGTCGGCCTCGACGCTCTCGAGCCGCGAGAGGGCGCGCTGACGGCGCTTGCGGTGTTTGAGGACCCCCGCTGCCTCCTCGATCGTGACTCGGCGTTCCTCGGGTGACGACATGAGGATCTGGTCGATCCGGCCTTGGCCGACGATGTTGTGCATCTGGCGACCGACACCGGCATCGCTCAGGAGCTCGACTATGTCGACGAGCCGGCACGGCTTCCCACAGATCGTGTAACGGCTCTCTCCCGACCTGAAGAGAAGTCGTCCGATCGAGACCTCGGCGACCTCGATTGGGAAGCGCCCGTCAGAGTTGTCGAGAACCAGTTCGACGTCCGCCCGGCCGATCGCGGTCCTGTGTGGCGTTCCCGAGAAGATGACGTCTTCCATGCTCCCGCCACGGAGTTGGCGTGGACCTTGGACGCCCATGACCCAGGTGAGGGCGTCGACGACGTTCGACTTCCCCGATCCGTTCGGGCCCACCACACACGTGATTCCGGGGCCGAACTCGAGCGGCGTCCGGTCGGCGAAGGACTTGAAGCCGTGCAGCCGCAGTGCCTTGACGAACATCCGGGCAGCCTACAAGCGCGTCTTCGTCGGAACGGGGATCAGCTCTGGCAATCAGGGCAGAAGAACGTGTTTCGCTTCTGGAACCGGACCCTGTCGATGGTTCCGCGACATCTGTTACAGGTCAGGCCCTGACGTTGGTAGACCTGGATCTCGGATTCGTATTCGCCTGGGTTACCCAGCATGTCGACGTCGGTTTCGTCGAGAGAGACCCCTCCGTACTTGATCGCGGCGGACAGCGTCTCGACCATGGACCGGTAGAGGCGACGGATCTCGTGTGCCGAGAGGCTCTCGGGGGTGCGGTCGTAACGCAGCCCGGCGTGGAACAGGATCTCGTCGCTGTAGAGGGGGCCGAGGCCCGCCACGAGCGACTCGTCCTGGAGCAGCGCCTTGAGACGGGCCTTGGGCTGTGTGCGGAGCACCTGACCGAACGTGCTCCACGGTACCGGAGTCTCCAGAGGGTCGAGTCCCAGTGAGGCGATCTCGGGCGTCTCGGCGAGATCGTCCTTCGTGACCACGAAGGACTTGGCGGTGTCGTCCTCGTCGAGGAGGTGAACGCTCCCACCGGTCGTGAACGTGACCGTCAGCTTGATCGGCAGTCCTGCGGGGACCTTCGATGTCTTGGTGCGCAGGAACCTGCCGGTCGCACCTGGCGTCACCGCCCAGACCTCGTCCCGGTCGAGTTTTCCGAGCACCCAGAGTCCTCTCCTGTCGAAGGACTTGATCTTGTGGTCGACGAGGCGCTTCGTCAGATCCGCCTTCGACTTGTGGTGGATGACGACGCCCTTGCCTGGCACGTCGACGGACTTGATCTTGCGCCCGGCAACCTCGCGTTCGAGCTGTCTGCGCGCAACCTCGACTTCGGGCAGTTCGGGCATGTTAGGGCTCTCTCTCAGGGTTCCTTCCGGGACCTCCCGGAGGACGCGTCATTCGGGACTCGTCCTCTGGGCTCGTCCATCGGACTTGCTGGCACCTCTCTCATGGTTCGTCCGCTTCGGCTTCGCCGAGATCTGAACGCCGAGGATCCTTGCGGCTGCGGACCTCGGTCCAGGCGTTGCGCGCAGCGGCCTGCTCCGCCTGCTTCTTCGACCGCCCGTGACCCTTGCCGACCACCCGGCCTCCGACCTCGACGGTGGCCGTGAACTCCTTCGCGTGGTCCGGTCCGAAGCCTTGAACCTCGTACCGCGGAAGCGTCGCCCACCGCTGCGACGAATACTCTTGGAGACGCGTCTTGTGATCCTTGGCGCCCTCTCCCGTCACGGCCTCGGCGAGGCGCTCCTCGACGAGGGGCATCACGACCCTCTCGGCCGCCTCGAGCCCGCCGTCGAGGTAGACCGCTCCGATCACGGCCTCCATGGCGTCCGCCAGGATGGACGGCTTCTCACGGCCACCGCTGGCGTCCTCGCCTCTCCCGAGTCGTACGTGCGCACCGAGCCCCAGACGCGCCGCCAACCCTGCGAGGTACTCAGCGCTCACGACTGCGGCCCGGGCCTTGGCCAGCGGCCCCTCAGCCTTGTCGGGCCAGGTGCGGAACAGGCAGTCCGTGACAACGATGCTCAGAACTGCATCGCCCAGGAACTCGAGGCGCTCGTTCGACTCGACGTCCACCATCTCGGCCACGTAGGAGCGGTGCCGCAAGGCTGCGTGAAGCCAGCTCTTGTTGGAGAACTCATGTCCCAGTGCCGACTCCAGTTGGGCGAGTGGAACCGCAGGTTCCCCCGGGGAATCACCGGTGCCCGCACCCGCAGGACTGCCCGCACCGTCGCCGGCGATCTCATCGCCGAGGAAGTACGCAATGACGTCGCCGACCGTCTTCCATTCGAGCGCTGTCTCCTCGAGCTCAGCGTCGACCGTCCGCTCCGCCAGGTCTTCACGGCAGAGGTCGACCAGCTCGACAATGGCGACCGTGTCGTCGGGGAGCGCGGTGTCCACTCCGATCTCGTCCGGGTCCACACCCAGGATCTCGGCTGCGTTGTCGAGCACTGTTCGGCGGATCTCGTCGGGTGTGGCCTCCTGGCGGCTGTGGGTCTCAGCAGGCACGACGCACGTCACTCGACGTCTACGGCTGTTCGTCCCTTGTAATAGCCGCAGTTGGCGCAGACGTGGTGGGGCCGGATCCACGCGTGGCATCTGGGACAGGTTGCGTAGGTCGGCGCGACCGAGCTCATGTTCGCCGACTTGCGCCGCCGCGTCCTCGCTTTCGAGATCTTCTGCTTGGGGACTGCCATCAGTTCTCCTTGTCCTGATCTGTGATCAAACCCGACAGTGGCGCCCACCGCGGGTCGACTCTGTCGTCCGGCTCGACCTGGTACCCGTGCTCGCGGATCGCAGCGAGATTCGGGCAGGACTCCGGAGACCCCTCGCAGCGCAGGGGTGCGTCCGGAAGCTCAAATGCAAGTGCATCGCGGGTGCATTGGTCCAAGTCGAGCTTGCTGTCCACCAGGTGGTAGGTCTCGTCGTCGCTCTCGGCATGGAATGACGTGAAGAGCTCGGTGACCTCCACCTCGATGGGTCTTACGCCCTCCTCCAGGCAGCGCCGGCAGGTCTCGTACAGCTCGGCACGGATCCTGCAGACGAGCACGACACCTTCCACGACGCCCTCGAGGAGTCCGTCCACGCTCACCGTGCCCGACACCGATGCCAGAGGCACCGAGACGTCGTCGACCGCGAACTGGGTCGTGAACGCCCGCGTTGCACCCGGATTCCCTGCGATCTCGGTCACGTCTAGAACACGCGCGTCTGTTCGGGTGGCTGCCTCGAGCCGCTCTGCCCTGGTCATGACCCAGGCAGGATAGCAGAATCCAGTTTCTTCCAGTCATGTCCTGACTGCCGGGCCTACCTGCAAGTGTCTTGTCGCCGATCCCGCTGGCGTCCCCCTGACTGTCCTCATGCGTACTCTGGCGCCCTATCGCCATCCCTTCCTTACGTGGGCATCGCAACCTGACAAGAGCCCGCCTGGCCGAGCAGCCATGGCCCCAACCTGTGCGTCCACCGCCCACCCACACGACACGCAGACCCAACCGACAGACCGATCCCGACCAGGCGTCCGGCAACCCCGCGCGATTCTGCGGCATCGCGGGGAATGTACCTGTCGCGTCCAGGATCAGGCTTGGCGCCAGGCAACCACCGACAGAACCGAAACGAGAGCGCTTGACATCAGGAGCATCCGAAGCGAGAACCCGTCCGTACCGACGCGGGCCCCTGGAAGAACAGGCACACGAAACCAGCCCAGTACCGCTGCCCCGGCCACACGAGTCGCACCGGCCGGCTAGAGGTCGTCCTGGTCGAAGAAGTGCTCGCCCGTCTGATCGACGACGTCGAAGTGCTGTGGCGAGGCGGCCTGGGCGAAGCGCTCCTCCTCGATCGAGCCAGGCGCCTCGGTGAAGTCCTCTTCGTCCTCAACGCCGCGGCGGAGGCGGTGGCGTGCCTTCGAGACCGTGTCGATGGTCTTGCCGAGGACGATCTCGAACTGGCCGAGTTTCTGGTCGATGTAGTCCTCGGCTTGGAGGATCATCTCCCTGGCCTCGCTCTTCGCGCGGTCGAGCAGTTCCTGTGCGTGCTTGCCCGCCTTCTTGACGATCTCCTGCTGTTCCACCATGCGGCGGGCTTCGTCACGAGCACCGGCGAGGATCTCGTCAGCATCCCGACGTGCACGCTCGAGCACCTCGTCCCGCTCCTTGAGGATCCAGCGCGCCTTGCGGAACTCGTCCGGAAGGTTGTCGAGGACATCGTCGACGAGCTGGAGCATCTCCTCACGGTTGATCATGACCGATGCCGAGAGGGGCACGGCCTTTGCCTGATCGATGACATCCCGGACCTGTTCCAGGATGTCCTCTATGTCCCTGAGATCTTCGTCCAATGTGGAACCTCGTGAGCTCACGATACCCGGACCCGCACAGGCTACGACGGATCCCCCGGAGGCTCAGTGGCCGTATCGGTCCTTGAGGGCCGCCACGACATGATCGGGCACAAGTCCCTCGACGTTGCCGCCGTGGCGGGCTACGTCTCTCACCAGCGACGAGGACAGGTACGAGTAGTCGGTGCTCGTCGGGAGGAAGTACGTC
>QWHP01000139.1 GCA_021404985.1 Actinobacteria bacterium ATB1 | reverse complement strand
CGATGGCGACGCGCAGATGCTCTACTTCCGCAAGGACATCCTCGCCCTGACACGCACGGCCGAGGAGTACGGGTACACCCCGACGCTTCTGCATTCCACGGTGGAGGTCAACGAAGCCCAGCGCCTGGGTGTGATCCGCAAACTCCAGGACGAGCTGAAGATCCTCAAGGGCAAACGCATCGGCCTGCTCGGTCTCTCTTTCAAGCCTGACACAGACGACCTGAGGGACGCCCCCTCTCTCACGCTCATCGAGAGGCTCCACAACGCCGGCTGCCGGGTAGGTGTCACGGATCCCGTCGTGACCAGCGTGGGTGAGCCACTGGATGGCGTCGTGACCTTCCACACGAACGTCGAAGACCTCGCAGACGGAGCGGACGCCCTCGTGCTGGTCACCGAATGGCCCGAGTACAGGGAACTGGATCTCGAGAAGCTCTCGAAACTCATGCGTACCCGCGTGATCGTCGACGGGCGGAACGCCTTCGACGGCGAGGAGGTCCGGCGTGCGGGCTTCAGGTATGTCGCCGTGGGTCGGGCCTGACCATATTGATTCACGTGCACTAAATTCGGTCACCACACACCCGATACATATCTGTCCGCATTTGCCGATCGACTCGAGGGAGTAAACTTGCAGGTGCTCAGGGCAGGGACCTTGACGGCGCTGTCGTTGACCGCCTGTTTAGTCTTCGGAGCTTGTCGCACCGAGAATGCGTCCACGTCAGACACCCAAGGACGTGGGACAACGACGACCAACCCCTCGACCAACCCGGGAGTCCTGACCGCACACATCTCGGAGCGTCCACCTGACGGGACGAGCGCCAAGCTCGAGCCGGCTGACGACAAGGACACCAAGTGTGCCCGCGCGCCAGAGGGACCCGTGATCAACAGCGAACCCAGGGTAGAGGTCGGGGCCCGAGCCCGAATATGTCTGTTCGGCTTCGAGAAGGCAGGCCCGGTCACTTTCACGATGACCGCGCCACAGGGCAAGTCGACCACGTCAGAACATGCCGCTGACCATCATCCCACCAAGGGCGGAATCACCTTCTACTGGTACGTCCCCGTAGAAGGTCCGACCGGCAATTGGACAGTCCACTTCTCGCGGGCCGGGTTGTCGGCAGAAGATGAGATCCAAGTAGGAGCCCCAACCTATCCCCACTTGACCGTGACGGGTACATCGCCCTTCGATCCCGTACCCGACATCACGGCCGGAGACTCCATTCCCCTCATGCTTTCCGGCTTCCCGCTCGACACGGACATCTCTCTGCACGTCTATTTCCAAGCATCTGGTGACGGACCCTTCCGATGGGCCAACACCCTGCAGATACCTCCAAGCGAAGCCAGGGCAGGGCGAAGCTCCGTCCCGACCGGGACGGGCGACCCGTCAGGCAGATACTGCTTCGTATACGAGGGAACGCCCTTCCATGACGACGGAGTTTGCGGCTCGACACTCTTCGAGCTCACCTGAGCATCGCGGCTCACAGCATGCAAGGATGCCCTGCACTGTCGCACGAAGGACCACGGCGCCTTCCGACCTGAAGCGCTGTCATAGGCTGGCCTCATGCCGAATCGCCTCGCAGGGGAATCGTCACCCTATCTGCTTGCCCACAAGGACAACCCCGTCGACTGGTACCCGTGGGGCGAAGCCGCCCTGCGGCGCGCCCGGGAGATGGACCGGCCCATCTTCCTCTCCATCGGGTACTCCGCCTGCCACTGGTGCCACGTCATGGAGCGGGAGTCCTTCGAGGACCCCGAAACTGCAGCTCTCCTGAACGACTGGTTCGTGAGCATAAAGGTCGACCGCGAGGAGCGTCCCGACATCGACGCCATCTACATGGACGCCGTCCAGGCCCTAACGGGTCAGGGTGGCTGGCCGATGTCGGTGTGGCTCACCCCGGAGGGGGTTCCTTTCTACGGCGGGACTTACTTCCCCCCGACCGACCGGACGGGCATGCCATCGTTCCGCCGCGTCCTCGAGGCTCTGCACAAGGCGTGGGAGGAGAGGCGCGACGAGGTCAGCGAGCAGAGCAGGCAGCTCCAGGATGCCCTCTCCAAGGCAGCCGCGCTCGTGGCGGGAGACGTTCCCTCCGGTGCCCTCGACACTGCCGTCGAGTCGATCGTCTCCGCCTGGGACGAGGAGAACGGAGGCCTGGGGACAGCGCCGAAGTTCCCGCAGCCAATGCTGCTCGAGTTCCTGCTGCGGCGCTGGCGCTCCGGCGGGGACGACAGGCTCCTCACGATCGTGGAAGGGAGCTTGCGGAGGATGGTCGAGGGAGGACTCTACGACCATCTGGGTGGCGGTTTCGCCCGGTACTCGGTTGACGCCCACTGGTCGGTCCCCCACTTCGAGAAGATGCTCTACGACAACGCCCTTCTGGTCCCGGTGTATCTGCACGCCTGGCAGACGACCGGGAGGACGGCGTACAGGCGCACAGTCGAGCAAACGCTCGACTGGATGGGCCGCGAGATGCTCCAGCCATCGGGCGGTTTGAGCTCGAGCCAGGACGCGGATTCTGAAGGTGTGGAAGGCAAGTTCTTCGTCTGGACACCGTCACAGATCGAGAGCGTCCTTGGACCCGAAGTCGGCGGGCGGGCCGCCCGGTACTTCGGGGTCACGGCGGAGGGGAACTTCGAGGCAGGAACGACCGTCCTGACGGTGTCGGATCGTGAGGCCCTGACCGAGGGCGAGGTCGCCGAAGTGCGAGGACGCCTGTTCGAGGAGCGTGAGAAGCGGGTACGCCCGGCGACCGACGACAAGGTGCTCGCGTCCTGGAACGGCTTGGCACTCGCCGCCTACGCCGAGGCGGGCCGGGCGCTCGGACGACAGGACTACACGGACATTGCGGTGGGTGTGGCAGAACACGTCCTCGGTGCGATGAGTCCCGACGGGACGCTGCACCACGCGTGGCGGGACGGTCGCACGTATATCCCAGGCTTCTGCGAGGACTACGCGTGCGTGTCGGTCGGTCTTCTCGAGCTCTACCAGTCCACGTTCGACGAACGCTGGTTTCTCGAGGCAAGGCGACTCACGGACGAGATGCTGGAACGCTTCGAAGATCCCCGGGGCGGGTTCTTCTCGACTGCGGAGGACGTGGAACAGTTGGTCGTGCGACCCAAGGAGGTGCTGGACAACGCCGTACCCTCCCCGAACTCGATGGCGGCGGATGCATGCGCCCGACTCGCCAAGTTCACGGGTGAGGAGAGGTACGAAACCGCGGCGCGCAACGCGATCTCGGTCGCCGGTGCCGCACTCGCAAGGCATGCGACCGGCTTCGGCCGGGCACTGTGCGTGGCTGCGTTCCTCGACTCGGATCCTGTCGAGCTCGCGATCGTCGGTCCCGACCCTGGCGCGCTGGCCGAAGTTGCGTTCTCGGCCTACCGCCCGTTCCTCGTCACTGCCGGTGCCGCTGACACAGCCGGGACGGCGGTCCCCCTTCTGTCGGAGAGGCCCGCTGGCAGCACTGCCCTCGCCTACGTGTGCCGGGGATTCACGTGCCTTCGGCCGACATCCGATCCTGCCGAGCTCGCCGGCGAGCTCGGCTGATCGGCACCAACAAACCCACGTGGGCAGATTCCGACATCGCAAACGTGGCTCAATCCGCCCAGGTGATTGCCGCGCGGAGGAGTCCGGCGTCGTAGGCCTCGCGGGTGAGTTCGACCGCGACCCGGCCAGCCTGCTGGCGCCGCGAACGGACGACGCCGTGAACTCCCGATTCGTCCGTCGCGACGAGGTCCTGCACGAGAGATGCCCACCAGTCCCCCGCGACACTTTCGATGACCTCGCGAACGGCTGAGGCGTCCACGTCCGACTCCGCCTCCGCCTCGGGAGCCTCCCGGCCCGCGTGAGCACATGCGTCCTCGGTGGCAGTCGCTGCGACGTCCCGCACGACACCCGAGACGTGTTCGACGAGCTCGGCTGTCAGCTCGTCCTCCTCGATCGCGGCTCCGGTCTTGTGACGTCACCCGGGGGGGCAACGGGTTCCTCTGCCGCAGTGGCCTCGCCTGGCGCCTCCTCGCCCCCGACGGTCTCGAGCTCTGCCGTGAGCGTGGAGAAAGCGGCCTTCAGCCGGGACCGGGGATCGGGCTTGCCCGCGGGTTCGGCATCCTCCGCCGTGGCTACCAACCCCCTGGATTCCCCCCCGAGATTCGACAGGTCGTCGTCTCCCCAGGTCGTCTCGTCCAGCTCGGCAGGAAGACTCTGCTCGGCCGAATCCATGCCAGTGACGATCATCGCCGTCGCAGCCTCGGTGCCGCCTGCGCCCGGCCCGACCCGGGGCGTGCCGTCCTCCGCGCCGGCAGACCCACCACGCTCCGCGACCACCCGGTCGAAGAGGTCGTTGCCTTCGATCTCACCGAGATGCGTGCCCCTGGGCCCATCCGTGTCGTCCGCTGCTGGACTCGTGGCATTGCCAACAGCGTCAAGATCGAGCTCGACCATCGCTACCAGTTCCGCGTCGAGCACGGGCAGCTCGGTGTCGTGGAGGTTGAGCCCGTCGAGGTTCCCGAGGACACCGGCGAATGCGTTGCGCGCAGCCGTGATGTCGGCTTGGAGTCGCTTCTGCACGGTCTGGAGAAGCCGCACGTGTTCGTCGAGGCGTACGCGCTCGTCGTTCAGGCGAGCGACGATCTCACGGCGTGAACGACGTGCGTGGTCGACGATCTCGTCTGCCTTCTCGCGAGCGGCGGAGAGGATCTCGGCAGCCTGCCGGGCGACGTCGGTCTCCGCTTCTGCGTCCGCCACCAGTCGGGAAACGACGGTGCCGTCGTCCGTGCGGCCCGCTTCACCCTCGATCCTGCCCGCCTCCTCGCGAGCGCGAGAGAGCAGGCGCTCGGCCTCGTCGGCGACCTCGGCCCGGACGCGACGAACCTCTTCGCGCAGCTTGTCGCGGACCTCTTGGGACTGGATCGCCAGGCGGCGCGCCGTCCGGTCGGCATACTCGTCGGCCTGCCCCTTCGCCTTCTCGGCGTCCATCTGGGCCTCGGAGCGGATCCTCGCGGCCGCTTCCTCGGCGGACGCCAGGATCTCCTGCGCCGTCTCTTCGGCGGCGGTGACGACCCGCAGGGCGTCTGCCGAGACCGCCTCGGCTTCGGGTCCCTCCTCACCCTGGAAGGTCCCACCGGCCGCGGGCACCTCCTGGACGACAACGGGTGTGATGACCTCGGCTGTGTAGGCGGTTTCGACCGCCCTGCGCAGCGCATCGGTTTCGGCTCCGACCGCTTCGAGGCGGCCTTCCAAGGCCCGAACGTGATCGGACAGCTTCGCGAGGAACGCTGTGACCTCTTCGGTCGCGTACCCCTTCTTGACGATGTCGAATCGGCGCGACGCGATGGACTCGGGCGTCATGGCATCGGAACCGTCGCCGGCGGTGACCACCGTCGGCTCCTCAGTCTCGGAGCTTCTCCTCAATTGGCAACCTGACTCGCTTGTTCAAGTACTGAGTAAAGCCGATCAGCTCGTCGCGCGTGGGGAACTCGCCGGAAAGCCTCAACCATTCCTCACTCCAGGGATTGAGGCGAGCGTCGTCGTCGCGGCGCTCGAAGTAGGAGCCGGAGGATGTGAAGCCCTCGACTTCGCCGAATCCGTTGAAGAGCCCGATGCCCCTGAACACGACGAGGGGGAAGAAGGAAGACACGTGGAGACCATGGCGCCTGAGCGTGTCACAGGACTCGATGAGTGATTCCTTCGACTCGCCGGGGAAGCCCGCGATCAGGGTGAGAACAGGCTGTATCCCGCTTCTGCGGGCCGCGAGCGCCGCATCGATGATCTCCTGCGCGTCCTCTCGCTTGAGGGCGATGTCGTTCAGGACCTCGTTGTTGACGGACTCAGCGCCGATGCCGATCGTCGCCCATCCACTCTCGGCCATCTTCGCGAGCCGCTGCTCGTCGAGGGCATCGGCCCTCGTCTGACAGGTGTAGGAGAAGCCGATCTCGGCAAGCATGTCGAGCATCGGTTCGAGCCGCTTCCACCGCAACGTGAAGGTCGAGTCGCCGAAGAAGAACCTCTCGTGGGACGAGGGGTAGTTCTCCTTGCAGAAGCGGACGACGTCTGCGACGTACTCCGCGGAGTGGAAGCGCACCTTGCGCTGCCAGATCGCAGGGTCGAGGCAGAACGAACACTTCTCGGGACATCCGCGGGCCGTGATGATGCCCGTCCCCGGCCAGTAATCGCCGTAGGGGATGAGCTCGCAGAGGATGTCGTGGCGTCTGCGGATCAGGAACTCCTCACCCACCGTGTACAGGTGAGGGAATGTGTCGAGATCGTTCTCTCTCGCTCGGGCGTTGGTCCGCACGAGCGCGCCGTCCGCGTCTGTGAAGACGACGCCGTCGACCTCGCTCACGGGACGGCCGGACTCGAGGGCGTCGAGCAGCTCGGCTGCGGTGTGCTCGCCCTCGCCGACGACGACGTAGTCGACGAAGCCCTCGAGCGCCACTTCCTCCGCATGGACGGTGGCGTAGTTCCCGCCGGTGACGATCTTCGCGTTCGGGCAGCGCTTGCGGATCTCCGACAGGAGCCGCCGCACGTAGACGATCATGAAGTAGTACATCATCGGGAACATGATGACGTCGGGCCTCATGGCCTCGAGGCGGTCGAGGACGGTCTCCCATCGGTTGCCGAGCCACTGGTCCATCCGGTCGGCGGCGGCGCGGTCGCGCAAGGCCTCGTTGGACATCTCGAGGAAGAAGTCGGCGCAGAGGTCGTCCGACTCCGCGATGACGCTCACGACGTCGAACTCGCGCCCGACCTTCTTGAGGTACGCGGCCACGTACTGGATGCCGTACTCGGGGGACAGCAGGTTCTTGTTCCGTTGGTCCTGCCAATCGATGTCCCACATGTCTTCGGGCCGCACGGCCATCAGCGAGAACGCCAGTGAATCCGTCACCAGCACGGTGCGCATGTGTGGTCCCCCTGTGACGTGTTCGGGAGGTCTCCCGGCGGACCGGGCAAGGTTACGCGTATGCGCCGCTCAGGTCACTTTCCAACAGACTCGTAGTGGAAAATTGCCGGCACTCACTGCCCCGGGAGGTCGTCGAGGGCCGCGAGGGCCTCGTCGATGTCGGACACACAAACCACCTCGACGGTCTCGGCCTTGGCCCGGGCAGCGTCGCAGTTCCCCTTCGGCACGAGGAACAGCTCCGCCTCCACCTCCTCGACCGACCTGACCTTCTGTTCCACTCCGCCGATCTCGCCCACGGTTCCGTCGAGGCTGATCTCGCCGGTGGCGGCGACGCGGCGCCCTTTCGTCAGGTCCTGGGGGCTGAGCCGGTCGATGATCGTAAGCGTGTACACCAGCCCTGCGGAGGGACCGCCGACGTTGCGCGAGTCGATCGTCACGTCCACGGGCGACTCGACGTCGAAGTCGGCGGTCTGCACGACGATGCCGATGATCGACTTCCCGGGATTCTCCTCGTTCTCGACCAGAGGCACGTCGACCGTGATCTTCTCGTCGTCGCGTTCGACGACGAGCTTCACGACGTCTCCGGGTGCGCGGCCGGCGAGCGCGTTCGTGAGATCGGTGACCACCGATATGGGTGTCCCGTCGACCGACTCGATGACGTCCCCCCGCTCGAGGAGACCGGACGCGGGAACGTCCTCGGAGACCTCGACCACGAGAGCGCCGGAGCCTGTGAACTCGACCGGTATCCCGACTTCCCCCAGGGCCACTGCCTCGGCGTTGAGCTTGGAACCCTCCATCAGGGCCTCGTTCACCTCGTCGACCTCCTCGCTGGATCGTCCCCCGTCTATCTGCTCCGCGGGAACGAGGACGGTGTCGGAGTCGAGACGGGCGGACACCCATTCGAGCAAGGTGACCGGCGTCACCGACACGGTCGTCATGTACAGGGAGCCGGCGTGGTCGTAGGTCGGCGCACCCTCGACACCGACCAGGGGAAGGGTCTCGTAGCTGTCGCCCGGTGCGATCGAGTAGTAGTCCAGGCGGACGGTGGAGCCCACGATCAGGACGACCGCTGCGACGAACGCCAGCGCTCCCAGAACCTTGAGCCACCGGGGAGGTCGCCAGCGCGGATTGCTCTCGGGCCCTTCCAGACCGATTGGCCGAGGGGTGGATTCTTCGTCCAGTAGTGTCCCGGAGAAGGTCGGCGCTGCGGATGCGTTCCACTCACTCGCCGGGGAGCCTGCCCCGTTTCCCCCTGTCACCGGGCCGGGTGAGAGGTCAGATCCTCCGTGTGTCTGCTCGTCCATCTCCTCTGGAGTTACTCGACTTTCGTTGATCGACGCGGCCCCGTTCTGTGGCCCGCGCATGTGACGCCTCGACGGATTCCCGGCTGTACCATCACGGCGTGACCGTCGAGGATCCCATCAAGAAGCACTCCGACAGACGTACCGGAGAATCGCCGGCAAGGTCGCAGGCTTCAACGGTACGCGCCGGAGGAGACGAAACTCACAGCACCGGCCAAGACGGCGTCGGAGGTGAGAGAGACGCTCCCGCCTCGACCGAACAGAACCGAGAGAAGGGCATCGACCTGAACCGTGCTGTCGAGGCCACCTCGCGCAGGATCGCGGATTTCAACGACAAGGCCACGGCGAGCGGCGAGGCCGTCGGCCACGCCGTTCGCGACACTCTGTTCCGCCGCCAACGTCGAGGCGCCGCATTGAAGATGGCGGGAGTGGAGTTTCCGGATCTCCTCGAAGCCGAAGCATGTCCGGGGCTGGTGAAACCCGAGGCCGTACTCATACCTCCGACAGCGCTTCGCAACGAGAG
Organism: Actinobacteria bacterium ATB1; assembly: GCA_021404985.1. Classification (GTDB taxonomy): domain Bacteria; phylum Actinomycetota; class Acidimicrobiia; order UBA2766; family UBA2766; genus QWHP01. The sequence continues at coordinate 2,595 of QWHP01000139.1, read as the reverse complement.
CAGCGCCAACCCCGGCGATGGGTCTGGCCAGACAGGTGAGGAGTCGGGCAGCAGCGGCGACACGGACGCGAACACGACCGACGCGGCGGGGAGGGGCGACATCCTTCCGCCCCCGACCGCTCGACCACCGTCGACTGCAAGACGGGTCGCGTCAGGAGTCGTGTTGGTGGCGATCGCCGTCGGCATCGGCCTGCTTCTCAGCATCGTGCTGGTCGCAGCCGTGGCCTGGGTGTCGTCCGCCGTGCTCGACTACTTCCAGAACTGAGCGCCCTGTCAGGGCCTTGAGAAGATGCCGAAAGTGGTCGACTCGACGGCCTCTGCGGCGGGCTCCGCCGGCATGGGTTGGTCCATGTCGACCGCCTGAGCCTCTTGGATGCTGTCCACGACCGTCACGGCGAGTGGCTCTCCGGGCGGTACGTCAGCCGGGTCGTAACCGTTGTCGGCGTCGACGCCGACTTCGACCCTGTAGTACGTGTGGATCTGGATCGGGACTTCCTCCACCTCGAAGAGGTGTGTCTCCCCAATGCCGTCGCCGTTGCGAAGCTCCTCGATGAGGTTCACGGCCTCGTCCAGTCCGTCCACCAGGCGGAAGGACTCTTTGCCATCTTCGGTTTGAAACGTCACCATGTGGGACATGGCGGCTCCCTGTCTGCTCGACCGGTTTGGAATCCCAATCGGCCTCCTTGGCCAATTTCTTGACTCATACGTACCGGCCGGATGTGAGCCGACATGACCGGATCCGCGACCGAAGGAGGGGCACGAAGGATTCAGCTCCTCAGAGCCGCCCGTGCTGCGCGATCGGGCGAGGACCTTGACCTGACCTGTCTGCTCCCTGTGCGTCTCGGAGACCCCGACCCGACCGTTCGCCGGACTGCCGCCGAGATCGCGGGCTGGCTCCCCCGGACGGGACGGCTCAACCTCGAGGTGCTCGTGGGGATCCTCTCCCGGGATCCCGTGGACTTCTGCAGGGAGGCGGCGGCCTTCGCAGTCGGGGAGATCGGAGGCGAGGAGAGTGCCGCCGCATTGGTGGGGCGGGTCTCCACCGAGGGGTCCCCACTGGTCAGGGAGGCGATCGTGGGAGCGCTCGGAGCGATCGGGGCGCCCGACACCGCGGGGGTCGTGGCCGGCATGACGTCGGGTGAGAAGCCGGCGGTCAGGCGTCGAGCCGTTGTGGCATGCGCGGCATTCGACGCTCCCGAAGCCGAGGACGCCATACGCAGGGCCCTCGAAGACCGGGATCGATACGTCCGCGAGGCCGCCGAGTGGTTGCTGAGGCCGATGGACTGAAATCACCCGACCGGACGAGCCTCCCGGGCAGGTCCCGCGCCGGTTCTCCGGCGACTCAGGTGATCCCCACGAAGATGTCCTTGAGGAGATCGAAGGATTCCAGGGCCTTCCCTGCTCCGAGGACCACGGACTCGAGCGGAGCCTCCGTCATGTGAACCGGAACGTGCGTGTCCCTGGAGATGCGGGCGTCGAGTCCTCTCAGGAGCCCTCCGCCGCCGGTGAGCATGATCCCGCCCGTGAGGATGTCCTGCGCCAGCTCCGGGGGGGCGTCTCCGAGGCAGTCGACGACCGCCTGGGCGACCTGATCGACCTGTTCCTGGATCGCGTCCCGCACCTGATCCGTGGTGATGACGACGGTCCTCGGCAGGCCTGTCATCAGGTCCCTGCCACGGATCTCGCCCTTGAGCTTCTCGACTATCTCGCACGCAGAACCGATGGCGAGCTTCACTCCCTCCGCCGTCCTCTCACCGATGGCGACTCCGAACGTGCGCCGGACATACGCCTGGATGGCCGCGTCGAAGTCGAAGCTGCCGAGACGGATCGCCTTGAGCGTGACGATGCCCCCGAGCGAGATCACTGCGACCTCGGACGTGCCACCGCCGACGTCGACGACCATCGACCCGAGAGGCTCGTGTATCGGGAGGCCCGCGCCGATCGCCGCCGCCATGGGCTGTTCAATCAGGTAGGCGGCTTTCGCGCCAGCACGGAGGGTCGCCTCCTCGACAGCCCTCTTCTCGACCTCCGTTATGGCCGACGGCACGCACACAAGCACCCTCGGCCTGCTCAGCGTGAATCGTCCCACCCCCGACCTCTCGAGCACCAGGCGTATCAGCCGTTCCGTGACATCGAAGTCGGTGATGGCACCGTGCCTCAGCGGGCGCACGGCCACGATGTGTCCGGGAGTGCGCCCGATCATGTTGAAGGCCTCGCGTCCCATGGCAAGAACCTGGTTGGTCCTCGTGTTGAGTGCGATCACCGTCGGCTCGTTGATGATGATTCCCCGAGCCTTCTCGTATACGAGGGTGTTCGCCGTACCGAGATCTATCGCGAGATCACGGGGCAACAGTCTCCTCCCCGGAAAGGTCGTGGGAGCAGAGCACCCATTCCCCGGCGCCCCCAGCCCACTCACGCTTCCATATCGGAGCCCGCTTCTTGACCTCGTCGATCAGATGGCGACAGGCCGCGAAGGCGGCGTCGCGGTGAGGGCACGCTGCCGCCGTGATGACCGCGATCTCTCCGGGAAGCAGGCGGCCGACCCTGTGCAGGATGACGGTCCGCCCCGCCCCGAAGATCGTCTGTGCCTCTGCT